>CAYYNJ010000045.1:4257-13283 GCA_964472775.1 uncultured Spirochaetaceae bacterium | reverse complement strand
AACCTTGAAAAGAATCGAAGCCATCATAAAAGGCCAAGCCCAGCGATTTGAGACCCGGCATCGGAGGAAAGACGGAACCTTCTTCGATGTGGAACTATCGATAACCTACCTGGAAGCCCGCGGGGGCCTTCTGATCTGTTTCTGCCGGGATATCACCGAACTCAAACGGGCCGAAACCGCCCAGGCCCATTCCCACGATCTGATGCGGTACATCCTAGAACACGCCCGCAGCGCCGTGGCAGTCCATGACCGGAACCTGAACTACATCTACGTAAGCCGGCGTTATCTGGATGAGTACAAGGTTAAGGAAAAAGACATAATTGGGAAGCACCACTACGAGGTATTCCCCGACCTGCCCTCCAAGTGGCGGGATGTTCATCGCCGAGCCCTCCAAGGAGAGGTGGTCCAGGGGGAAGACGACCCTTACCTGAGGGCCGATGGATCGGTGGACTGGACCCGGTGGGAATGCCGGCCCTGGTTCACCGCTGAAGGATCCATCGGCGGCATCATTATCTATACCGAAGTGATCACCGAGCGGAAACATATGGCCCAGGCCCTCAGAAGCCAGGAAAAACTCCTACGGAACATCATCGATACCTCTCAGGACATGATCTATGTCAAAGACAAGGACCTGAGACTATTGCTCTGCAACCGGCAATTCTCCCTCAACGTAGGGAAGGAACCGGAGGAGCTGACGGGCAAGACAGAGATTGAAGCCGGTTGGGACCCCCGGTACGTTAAGGGTGATCCAGAGCAAGGGATTAGGGGATTTGAAAAAGACGATCTTCGGGCGCTGAAGGAAGAAACGGTGCACATTGTGGACGAACCCAGCCGGGCGGCGGGAAAGATTCGGCTTTACGACACCATAAAACAGCCCCTGAGAAATGAATCGGGGGAGATTATCGGCATCCTCGGGATCAGCCGGGATATCACGGCCCAGAGGGAAGCGGAAAAAGAAAAGATCCGGCACCATGAGCTTCTCACAAACCTGGCCCAGCTTGTTCCCGGAGTCCTCTACCAATACCGCCTGAACCCCGACGGAAGTTCCGCCTTTCCCTACGCCAGCCCGGGAATGAATGACATCTATGAGATTTCTCCCGAAGAAGTCCGGGAGGATGCGGCTCCCGCCTTCGGACGGCTCCACCCCGAGGATGCGGACCGTGTTTCCGAGGCGATTTTTTCTTCCGCCCGGACCCTGGAGACCTTTTTCGCCGAGTTCAGGGTGATCCTGCCCCGGCAGGGCCTGCGGTGGCGCTGGTCCCAGGCCCATCCGGTCCGTACCGAAGACGGTGGAACCCTCTGGCACGGTATCATCCTGGACATCACCGACCGCAAGGGCGCCGAAGAAGCGATCAGGGAAGAAAGAGAACGGCTGGCGGTAACCCTCCGCAGCATCGGTGACGGGGTCATCACCACCGACGCAGAGGGGAAGGTGGTGCTCATGAATAGGGTGGCGGAGGATCTGACCGGGTGGCCCCTTAAGGAGGCCCGAGGCCTTCCCCTGACCAAGGTTTTCCGCATCGTCAACGAATCCAGCCGAGAACCCCTGGCCAATCCGGCGGAGAAGGTCCTTTCCACCGGAGAAATCATCGAACTGGCCAATCACACCATCCTCATCGCTAAAGACGGTAAGGAAAGGGCCATCGCCGATTCGGGGGCCCCCATCAAGGATGCCCGAAGCGTCACCAGCGGAGTGGTGCTGGTTTTTCGGGATGTGACGGAAAAACAAAAGCTCCAGGATAACATGCAGCGGATCGATAAACTCGAATCATTGGGGGTTCTGGCGGGAGGAATCGCCCACGACTTCAATAACCTCCTGGCGGGAATCTTCGGCTACATCGATATGGCCCGGTCCGCCGAAGGGGCGGATCCGGCGACAACCAAGTACCTGGATAAAGCTTTATCGGTCTTTGAGAGGGCCAGGGATCTAACACAGCAGCTGCTCATTTTTTCCAAAGGGGGGGGACCGAAAAAGAAAACCGGCCAAATTGCCTCTCTCATCAGAGAGAATGCCGCCTTCGCCTTGTCGGGAACCAACGTGAAGTGCCTGGTGCATTTAGAGAATGATCTTTGGCTCTGCGATTTCGATGAGAATCAGATAGGTCAGGTGCTGGACAATATCATCATCAATGCCCGGCAAGCCATGGAGCAGGGGGGGGAGATTCACCTGGGAGGAAGAAATGTAGTACTGAAAGAAGCGGAGATGCCTCCCCTCAAGGCGGGACCCTATCTCAAAATATCCGTCACCGACACGGGCATCGGCATACCGGCGGATCTTCAGAAAAGAATTTTCGACCCCTTCTTCACCACCAAAAAATGCGGTAACGGCCTCGGTTTGGCCACTTGTTACTCCATCATCCAGAAACACGACGGTCTTATCGACCTAGAATCCGTCCCGGGACGAGGTTCGACCTTTCACATCTACCTGCCCGCCTCGGAAAAATGTGAAATCCCGGACAGCGCCGACCCCAAGAGGCTTCACCAGGGCGGCGGCCGTATACTCGTCATGGACGATGAGGTATTCATGAGAGAGATAGTGGGAGACATGCTCACCGGTATGGGGTACACCTTCCTGGAGGCGGATAACGGCACCTCGGCCCTGGCCCGGTGCCGTAAGGCCCGGGATCAAGGATACCCGGTCCGGGCGGTCTTGCTGGATCTGACCATCCCGGGAAATCCGGGAGGCAAGGAGGTTATTCAGGAACTGCGGAGGGAGTTCCCCGGTCTCCCCGTGTTTGCCTCCAGCGGTTTTTCCGAAGACCCCATCATGGCCAATCCCGGCGAATACGGATTCACCGACAGCATCAGCAAACCCTTCAAGAAGGAAGAACTGTCGAACCTGCTGGACCGGCATCTCTCCGGTGAATCTTGAAAGACGACCGGCCGCGGCAGGGTCACTGAAAAGACACCGGGCCGGGGTCTTACCCCTCCCCTACCGCTGGACCCGGGCGTTCCCCTCCCAGATGCTCCAGACCTGGGCCTCATCGACGGGCTGGGCGTAATCGGTCAATAGGGTAACCGCCAGGGCGCCGGTGGCCCATCCGAAGCGGATCCACCGGGAGGGCTCCCAATTTTTCAGGTACCCGTAGAGTAATCCTCCCACAAAACCGTCGCCCCCGCCGATGCGGTCCAAAACCTGAATGGGCTTCGGTTCGATGACGTGCCATTCTTCATCGGTGTACATGATGGCCCCCCAGAGATGGCGGCCCGCGCTCTCCACCTCCCGCAGGGTGGTGGCAAAAACCGAAGCGGCGGGATATTTCTGCCGGACCCGGTTTATCATTTCTTTAAACCCGTCAATTTTGTGGGTAATCTCGCTCCCCCCCGGTTCGGGTCCTTGGACCCCCAGACAAAGCTGAAAGTCTTCTTCGTTACCGATGAGGATATCCGCCCGGCCGGCGATCTGATGAAATACCTCGGCCAAGGCGGCCTCCCGGTTTTTCCAGAACGAAGCGCGGAAGTTCAGATCAAAGGAAACCTTGGTACCGTATTTTTGGGCGGTTTCGGCTATTTTGACACAGAGTTCTCCGGTTGATTCCGACAGAGCCGCGATGAGTCCCGATAGATGAACCACCTCTACCCCTTCCCGTGCGAAGATCCGCTCTAAATCGAAATCCCCAGCTCCCAGGGAGCGCCCCACCTCTCCGGCCCGGTCGTTGTACACCCGGGGGCCCCGGGAACCAAACCCCGTATCGGCAAAGTTTATCTGATGTCGAAACCCCCAAGGGCTCTCCTGATCTTTCTCGGGACCCTCAAAAGTCATTTTCCGGGAGTGAAGGTTCTGTTTAATAAAATCCGCCACCGGGCTTCCCTTGACGAACCCTGTCAGGACCTTCACGGGCAAGCCGAGAAAAGAAGAAACCGAGGCAACGTTGGTTTCTGCGCTGGTGGCATACATTTTGTAGGTATCCGCCACTCCCACGGGCTGGGATTCCCCGGGAGTCAGCCTTATGCCCATGCTGGTGGGAACCAGAAGAGACCAGGCTTTGCTGTTCTTGTTTTCCATAAAAAAAATCTCCTTAAGATCCGGCCGATTTTACACTTCGTAGGTCGAGGAAGAGACGTCCCCCCCCGTTCCTGTCCAATTGGTGTGAAAAACCTCATCCCTGGGTCGATCGATCCGCCGGTAGGTATGGGCGCCGAAGTAGTCCCGCTGGGCCTGAATGAGATTGGCGGGAAGCTGATCAGACCGGTATCCGTCGTAAAACGCCAGGGCGGCACTCAGGGTAGGAACCGGGATTCCCCGTTCCACCGCCAAGGTCACCACCCGCCGCAATGATGCCTGGTTTTTTTCAGCCACCCCGGCAAAATAATCATCCCGCAGCAGGTTGGTCAGTCCGGGATTTTTGTCGAAAGCCGCCTTGATCTCCCCCAGGAAGGCGGACCGGATAATACAGCCTCCCCGCCACATGAGGGCGATGGAACCGTAGGCTAGTTGCCAGTGATATTCCGATGCCGCTTCCCTCATGAGCATGAATCCCTGGGCATAGGAAATGATCTTGGCCAGAAGCAGAGCCTTTTCAAGATCCTCCACCGCCGACGCTTCGAGGGAGGCAGGGGGAGTTTCGGGCCCTTTGAGAACCTGCGAGGCGGCCACCCTTTCTTCCTTCAATGAAGAAAGGCAGCGGGCGAAGACCGCCTCTCCGATGAGGGTTACGGGAACCCCCAAATCCAAGGCGGAAATACCCGTCCATTTACCGGTTCCCTTCTGACCCGCCGAATCGAGGATCTTCTCGACCAGGGGTTTTCCGTCCTCATCCTGATAGGACATAATCTCGGCGGTTATCTCGATGAGGTAAGAATCCAGGGGTCCTTTGTTCCACTGGGTGAAAATCTCATTCATCCTTCCATGATCCGCTCCCAGGGCGGATTTGAGAAGGTGGTAGGCCTCGGCGATGAGCTGCATATCGCCATACTCGATGCCGTTATGTACCATCTTGACGAAGTGGCCGGCCCCGTCCTCCCCCACCCAGTCGCAGCACGGTTCGCCCTGGTCGGTCTTGGCAGATATATCCTGAAGAATCGGCTTCACCTGGGGCCAGGCCTTCTTATTGCCCCCGGGCATGATGGAGGGCCCAAACCGGGCGCCTTCTTCTCCGCCGGAGACGCCGGTGCCGATGAAGAGTATGCCTTTCTTCTCCAGTTCCTTGGTCCGCCGGTTGGAATCGGGAAAATGGCTGTTTCCGCCGTCGATGATGATATCCCCCTTCCCTAAATATGGAAGAAGACTTTCGATAAACCGGTCCACCACCTCCCCGGCCTTGACCATGAGAAAGACCTTTTTGGGAGAACCAAGGCTCTCGGTGAAATCCTTCAGGTTGTAGGCGGGAAGAATTTCCTCCCGTCCCCGGGCCGGACCTTCCATGAAGGCGGTGGTTTTTTCGGGGCTGCGGTTATAAACCGCCACGGTATACCCGTGATCGGCCATGTTCAAAACCAGATTTTGTCCCATCACGGCCAGGCCGACCAAACCAATATCTGCTTTTTTCATATAAACTCCTTAAAAAATTAACCCTTCACGGCACCCATGGTAAGGCCCTTGACCACATATTTCTGGAATATCATGGTTAGGATGATGGCGGGGGTCATGATGGCCACCGCCGCCGCCATGACGCCGCCCCAGTCAACCTCGGCGTAAGACATGAAGTTGTAAACGGCGATGGGCAGGGTCCGGGTCTTTTCCATGCTTAAAACCTGGGAAAACATGAAGTTGTTCCAGGAAAAAATGAAACTCAAGGTGGTGGCGGTGACCACCCCGGGAACCGCCAGGGGCAGGATGATCACGAGAAAGCTATACTGTTGGGTGGCCCCGTCTATCCGGGCCGACTCTTCCATGTCGATAGGAATGCCCTGAAAGTAAGAAGCCATGACCCAGACCACCACCGGCAGGGCGATGAGGATGTGGGACAGGATCAGGGCGGTATAACTGTCCATCAAGCCCAGACGGGAAAAGATGATGTACCACGGCATCAGGAAGGAAATCCCCGGCATGAGCCGGGCGATGAGGATGAACACCGACAGCCGCTGCTGACCGAACCGCGCGATGGAGTAAGCCGCCGGAAGCCCCATCAATAGGGAAAGAGCCACGGAGAATACCCCGACAATGCTGGAATTCATCAAGTACTTTAAAAAGTCCTGTTCGGCAAAAACCTTGACGTAGTTCTGCAGGGTGGCCTTGAAAAAGAACTTGGGGGGCCAGGAGATGATGTCCACCTGGGTTTTAAAGGATGACATGAGCATCCAGAGAAAAGGAAAGAGGGTGACCGTAATCACCACTAAAACGACGGCAAGGAAAAATATTCTGAATCCGAGGGATGATTTCATACTCTGCCTCCTAGACCTCAAACTTCTTCCGCACCATGAGAACCCCGATGCTGAAGAGAAGGACGATGAAAAAGAGAAATACCAGGATGGCGGAGGCCAGACCCAGATTAAAATACTCGAAGCTGTATTTAAAAGCCATGATGTTTATGGTCTCCGAGGCGTAGCCAGGCCCCCCTCCCGTCATGGCATAGATGATGTCGAAGGTCTTCAGGGCATCGATGGCCCGGAGGATGACGGCGGTCAGGATGGTGGGCATGAGCATGGGCAGGGTGATGTAGAAAAAGGTCTGCACCGCATTGGCTCCATCCACCCGGGACGATTCATAGGGTTCCGACGAAATTCCCGCCAGCCCCGCCAGGACGATGAGGGCGATCATGGGAGTCCACTGCCACACGTCCACCAGAACCAGGGAGGGAATGACCGTGGAAGCCGCGCTGACCCATCCACTCTGGGGAAGCCCTAAGAGGCTGAGCATGTAGTTCAGGAACCCAATGGTGGGGTCGTAAAACAAATTCCACACGATACCGATAGCCACGGGGGTGGATACCAGGGGCAGGAGCAGAATCAGTTTTACCGCCCCCTTGGCTTTGTATTCCCGGTTGAGAATCAAGGCAAGGATGGTTCCGAGAACCGCCTCTACGATGATGGCGGAAAAGGTGAACGAAAAAGTCCGGCCCAGGGCGGCGATAAACCGGGGTTCCCGCAGAATGCGCAGGTAGCTTTCAAACCCCACGAACTTCATGGGCCGTCCCGAGGTGAGGGCTCAGTCGGGAAAACTCACCAAGCGAGTGTACCCCACGGGAAAAACCATCAGCAGCAGAACAAACAGCAGCGCCGGCAGGGGAAACAAATATCTCAAATTTCTTTCAAAAAACCCGCTTTTAATCATTGAGCTTCTCCTTTGACAAAGCGACAGCCTCGAAGGGCTGTCGCTTTATTATAGTACATGGAAATAGGGGTTTCTTAGTTTCCGCCGTATTCGCCGTCCGCTTTGAGCAGATCGTTCACGGCTTGGGCCTTTTCGGCGGCCAGGGCAGGCAGTTTCGCCGATTCGCCGGCGGTATTGATGGATTCAATAACCACCTCACCGATCAGGTCACGGGCCTGTCCGACGGCGCTCATGAAGGGCCGGTCGTAGGGGTAACCGTTGGCGGCGGCATGGGCCTGGGTGGCGATGAGGCCGGGATTCATCTGGGCCTGAACCGTGGCGTCCCTCCAGGCGGAGTTACGGGCCATGGTGATGTTGGAAAGCATACCCTGGATGGCCAGCTCTTTGCTGGTGGCCCACTCAAGGAACTTCTGGGCCGCATCGGGGTTCTTTGTCTTACTGGACATACCCATACCCCAGGAAACCACGATGAAGGGGCTGTCGCCCTTGGGTCCGGCGGGAAGCTGGGCTACACCGACGTTCTCGGCGGAAACCTGAGATTTGGCAGGATCCACCACCTGACCGTAGAAAACCGAAGCATCGGTCCACATGGCCAGTTTACCCGCTTGGAACACGGGCATCAGGTTTTCCCAAGACATGGAAGCCACACCCTGGGGGCCGTAATTGGCCAGCATCCGGCCGTAGTACCGGATTCCCTCAAGGGCTTCGGGAGAATCAAAGACCGCCACATTGTTTTCCAGGTAGTTTCCGCCAAAGTTGTAGATGTAGCTGGAAATCTGGGTTACCGCGGCGGCGCCCTTACCACGGGAGCCGAAGGCGGCCACATCGGCGCTGTGCAGTTTGGCAGCGGCGGCTTCCAGTTCGGCCAGGGTCGTGGGAACGGCGATGCCGGCAGCCTTAAAGAGGTCTTTCCGGTAGTACATCACCTGCCATTCGGTGACCAGGGGAACAATGTAGGTTTTGCCATCGGCGGTACCGATATCCACTGAATTAGAGGGATAATCGGAAAAGTCGTAGGAATCAAGCGGCCTATACCAGCCGTTTTTGATGAAGAGAAGCCCTTCCTGCAGGGGACGAGTCATGAACACATCCACGGTGGAAGAATTGGTGGCAAACTCGGTGGTGAGTTTCTGGGTAAGCTGGCTCTCCTGAAGGCTTTCCACATTCACCTTGATGCCGGTCTCGGCTTCAAATTCAGGAATGGCGTTTTTCAACAGTTCCCCGTAGGGATGGTTGGCCAGGAGGACCCGGATCTCCTCCCCTTCTTCGCTGGCTCCCCCCGCAAACAGGGCGGCGGACATACCAATCAACAGTAACAGAACAAGAACGCGTTTCATACAAACTCCTTTAAGTTTTATGGCAGTGATTGCTGCGAAATTCATTATGACTGGAAAAATTTCTTTTGTCAAAGAAAATTTCTTCTTTATGAAAGAATCTTTCATGTGATATAATACTCCCGGGGGAATACCATGATTCAAGTGAGTTGCCTGTACGCCATCAAAAGCCAATACCGTGATTTCAGCGAAAAAGAAAAGATGATCGCCGACTACATCCTTGAAGACCCTTCCCGGGTGGTACACCCCAGCATCGAAGAGTTGTCCGATACTATAGGAATCTCCGAATCAACCCTCTTCCGGTTTGTTAAGAAACTGGGCTACGAGGGATATCAGCGCTTCCGCATCGCCCTGGCCACCGAAACGGTGAACAAAGATTTGCGGATTTTTGATGCCCCCCTCAAAAACGACGATGACGAGGTGGAGGTCTGGAGGCCTTGCAGGCAGGCGGCGCGCTTCGAGATTCAGAGATCCAGACC
>CAYYNJ010000045.1:0-4247 GCA_964472775.1 uncultured Spirochaetaceae bacterium | reverse complement strand
GTATGCAGTTCTTTTCATTTTTAGGCCCGCCGCATCCTTCTCTTCGGCATGGGAGGCTCCAACGTGGTGGCGAAAGACGCCTTCCATAAAATTGTAAGAACCGGCCTGGACTGCACCATGGCCGACGACTTTCATATGCAGCTGATGATGGCCTCCCAATCGTGCCCGAAATGTATCGCCCTGATAATTTCCCACACGGGAGAAAATGTGGATACCCTGGCCATTGCCCAGGAAATGCGAAAATCAGGCTCCCCCATCCTAGCCCTGACCAGCAACTACCGGTCCCCCCTGGCCAGGATCGCCGACATCGTCATTCCCGTTCACGTCTCCCATGTATCCCTGGTTTCCGAAGCCTTCTCCGCCCGGATAGCTCAGCTGGCGGTGATCGACGTGCTCTATGTTGAAATAATGAAACTCTTAGACGACGAAGGGGTGGAAAACCTGGAAGCCATGCGGCGGGTCATAGCCACCCGCCGCACCTAATTATACCGACAAGCGAGGAAGAAAGAATGAAGGCATTGATACTCACCGAGTACAATAAAATGGTTTATACCGATGCGCCGAAACCCCAAATCACCGGCCCTAAAGACCTTCTGGTCAGGATCAAGGCCGCCGCCATCTGCGGCTCCGATGTTCACGGCTACGACGGCAGTACGGGACGCCGGATCCCCCCCCTGATCATGGGCCATGAAGCCGCCGGGGTGGTGGAAGAGGCGGGCTCCGGGGTGGATCTTTTTAAGAAGGGAGACCGGATAACCTTTGATTCTACCATTTATTGCGGCACCTGCCGGTTCTGCCGGGAAGGCCGGGTGAACCTTTGCGACAACCGCAAGGTTCTGGGGGTATCCTGCGATGAGTATTCCCGGGACGGGGTCTTCGCCGAATACGTGGTTATCCCCGACCATATCGCCTACCCGATTCCCGATGAAACCAGTTTTCACCAGGCCGCCTTGACCGAGCCCGCCGCCGTGGCGGCCCACGCCGTGAGGATATCCCCCCTGAACATCAACGACACGATTGCGGTGATCGGGACGGGGCTCATCGGCCTGCTTATCCTCCAGATCCTCAGGGCCGGCAGCTCCGGGATCATCGTCGCCGTGGATACCGATGAAAACCGCCTGGAAATGGCCCGGAAGATGGGAGCGGACCTCACCATTAACCCGGTAAAACAGGATCCCGTCGAAATTTTGGCCAAAAACGGTTTGTCCCGGGGGGTTGATCTTACCCTTGAAGCGGTGGGAACCACCCCCACCGTCCAGACCGCCGTGAACATGACCCGCAAAGGGGGCGCCATCACCCTGGTGGGAAACATCCAGCCCCAGATTCAGCTGCCCCTGCAGAAAATCGTCAGCCGGGAAATCCGCCTCACCGGATCCTGCGCCATCGCCGGAGAGTATCCCCTGGTACTGGACTTGATGGCCCGGAAGAAACTGGATGTAAACAGCCTGATCAGCGCCGTGGCGCCCCTTTCCGAAGGAGATGCCTGGTTTAAGCGGCTCTACGCCAAGGAAGCGGGACTGCTGAAGGTGATCTTGGAACCCTAGGTTCCGAGAAAATATTTTAGAGGACTTATATGAAAATTAAGCTTGGTTTAATCGGATACGGAAAGGTGGCGGGGCTGCATGCCCGGGCCCTGCAGGAAACACCCAACGCCGTCCTGGCGGCGGTGGCGGGAAGAAATGACCAGAGACGGGATGCCTTCGCCCGGGAATGGGGTGTTTCATCCCGGAAGACCGTGGAGGAGATGGTGGAGAAAGACGGGGTGGATGCGGTGATCATCACCACCCCCCACCCGCAGCACCACGGCGACTGCCTGCGAGCCTTTGCCGCCGGGGCTCATGTGCTGGTGGAAAAACCCATGGCGGTCTCCCCCGCCGAAGGGCGGGAGATGATTGAGGCGGCAAAAGGGGCCCGGAAAATACTTTCGGTGGTAAGCCAGCGCCGCTGGTTTCCCGCCAGCCGCCGAATCAGGGCCGCCATCGACGAAGGGAAGATCGGTACCCCCGCCCTGGCCCAGGCGGTCATCCTGGGATGGCGGGATCAGGCGTACTACGAAAGCGACCCCTGGCGGGGCCGGTGGGACACCGAAGGGGGCGGGGTCTGCATCAACCAGGCCCCCCATCAATTTGACCTGATGAGCTGGTTCATGGGCCCCCTGGAAGAGGTTCAAGGCTTCTGGGCCAACATCAACCATCCCTACATCGAAGTAGAAGACAGTGCCGTGGCATCCCTGCGGTTCAAAAACGGCGGCCTCGGTTCGCTTCTGGTGTCCAACTCTCAGAACCCCGGCATCCACGCCAAGGTGCACATCCACGGATCCTCGGGTCATTCGGTGGGAGTTCAGACCGATGGGGGCGCCATGTTTATCGCCGGCAGCACCGGCATGGGCGAGCCCCCCTACAACGATCTATGGACCATCCCGGGAGAAAAAGAGGCCCTTGAGACCTGGAGGGAGGAGGATGCCCGTTTTTTCAGCACCATCGAACCCACCTGGTATTTCATGAAATGCCAAATAGAAGATTTTGCCGATGCGGTTATCACCGGCCGGCCCCCCGCCGTAACGGGGGAAGAGGGACTGGAAACCCTGAAAATAATAGAAGGGATCTACCGGAAAAAGTGAATCCCCCGTTTCGTTCCCCCTCCCCTTGAACAGGGGGGCCCACCACGATATATTGATGGGTTATGAGCCGCATCTACTTCGACTGGGCCGCCACGGCGCCTCCGGACCCTGAAATCCTTCAGGCGGTCCAGCAGTTTTCCCTCGATTTCCCCGGAAATCCCTCGTCTCTCCACCAGGAAGGCAAGGCAGCCCGGGGAAAACTAGAGGAATGCCGCCGGAAAACCGCGGACCTTCTGGGGGCCTTGCCGGAACAGATTGTCTTTACCTCCGGCGGAACCGAATCGAACAACCTCATCCTCCAGAGCCTCATTTCCCCCCTAAAGGCCGGTGGAGTACTGGTATCCGGCTTTGAACATCCCGCGGTATGGCAAGCGGCCCAGGCCCTGCGGGAGCTGGGCCACCCGGTTATTGAAGTAGCCGCTCCGGAGGGGGGCATCCTGGATCCCGCCGCCGCCGCGCAGAGCCTTTCCCGGGAGGTGAAAATGATCAGCATCATGGCGGTGAACAACGAAACCGGGGCTATCCAACCCGTAAAGGCCTTAGCCGAGGCGTTCCGTGAAGCCCGTAAGGACGGCCCGGTTCCCTTTTTTCACACCGATGCCGTCCAGGCCCTGGGAAAGATCCCGGTGAACCTGAAGGACTGGGAGGTGGATGCCGCCTCCTTCAGCGGCCACAAGATCGGCGCCCCCCGGGGGACGGGAATCCTTTATCTGAAAAAACCCAGGAAAATGCTCTACCGGGGGGGCGGCCAGGAAGGGGGATTCCGAAGCGGTACCGAAAATCTCGCCGGTATCTACGGCCTGACCCTGGCCCTGGAGAAACGCCTGGCATCGGCGGAAACAGAAGCAGCGGAGGCCCTGAAGCTCAAGCAGATCCTGGCGGACGGAATCGGCGGTATTTCCGGAGCCCGGGTTTTTACCTCCCCCCTGGATTTTATCGGCTGCCTTTCCTCCCCTTCCCGGGGAGGTTCTGGCCCGGGTGATGGACGACAGCGGAGTGGCCCTTTCCACGGGATCCGCCTGCTCGAGCCGGAAGAAAAATCAGTCCCGGGTTCTCTTAGCCCAGGGGGTGGATGAAAAAACCGCCTTTTCCACCCTGAGATTCTCCTGGGGTCCCGGTTCCACCCCGGAAGAGGCTCATCGGGTGGTGGAAATTCTAAAAGAACAAACCGCTCTGCTCGGCCGTTTTACGGGGCCGGGACGACGATAATAACCTAGGAGATACCATGCAGGAGATATATTTAGTCAAGGTGGGGGAACTGACCCTCAAGGGAGGTAACCGGAACTTCTTCGAAAAGAAGCTGAAGACCCACGTTAAACTGCGCCTCCAGGGAAAACCCAACAAATTCACCGGCACCAACGGCCGGTTTTATCTGCGCATAGACAGTGAATACCGGAAAGAGGCGGAACAGGTTCTGGGAACCACCTTCGGCATCGTCGGTTTCTCCCGCTGTTTAGCGGTGGCCAAAAACATGGAGGCCATCGAAGAAGCGGCCCGGGAAATTGAAGGGGAATTCCGCCGTCACGGGGCGGGCAAAAGATTCAAGGTGGAAGCCCGGCGGGCGGATAAGCAGTTTCCCCTCACCTCCTACGAGCTGATGGCCCGCCTGGGAGGGGTTCTGCTCACC
>CAYYNJ010000044.1:10226-13524 GCA_964472775.1 uncultured Spirochaetaceae bacterium | reverse complement strand
GTGTACACGTCCACACCGGTGCCTTCGGTCTGGGATAAAAGCTGCTCCATATCCTTCAGGTCGTGGCCGGAGATCAGGATGCCCGGGTTTTTCCCCACGCCGATATTCACCTTGGTGATCTCGGGGTTGCCGTAAGTGCTGAAGAAGGTCTTATCGAGCAGGGCCATGGTAGTCACGGCGTGTTCGCCGGTCTTCATGACCATGGCGATCATTTCGTCCAGAGAGAGGTCTTTGGTGGTAGAGGCCAGGGCTTCGGTCATAAAGCCGTAGATGGCGGGGTCCTCATATCCCAGCACCGCCGCATGGTCCGCATAGGCGGCGATCCCTTTCAAGCCGTAGATAACCAGTTCCCGCAGGGACCGCACATCCTCGTTTTCGGTGGAAAGAACGCCCACAGCGAACGCCTTGGCGGCCCACTGGGACTCGTCCCTTTCATTCCAGGATGCCGCAGGATGAAGATCTCCTGAGAGACCGCTGACCGCTGCCAGCCCTTCTTTCAGATCCAGGCCGCGGCGGATCAGGTCAAAAAACCGATCATCGTCGAAGTTGGCGTTGGTGATGGTGGCAAAGAGGCTTTCGGCGATAAAGCGGCCGGCGCTATTTTCTAATTTCCCCTGGGCCGCCAGGGCCTGGCCGTGCAGGGAAATCCCCTTCAATACATAAATCAGAAGATCCTGATAGTTGGAGGTGCTTTCCTGCTTACCGCAGACCCCCCTGACGGTGCAGCCTTTATTGCCCGCCGTCTCCTGACACTGATAACAAAACATACTCATCCTAGTTCCTCCCTCATACAGGTTTTTCTTTCTGTAAAGCATGATAGGTTAAATAGGGATTTTCAAGCTGTAACATATGTTACATAATAAAAAAAAGGGAGGGGAATTTTGATAAAAAAAGATCTAATGGCGGTGGTCAACTGTTCTCTTTTCCGGGGGATCTCCCCCGCCGGGGTGGAGGAGTACCTGAATACCGTTCAAACGGGAATAAAAACGTACGGAAAAGACGAAATTCTCCGGTTTCAGGGGGATCTTTACCCCGATCTTCTCATGGTCCTGTCGGGCCGGATATCCGCAGAAATCATCAACCTGGACGGAAAAAAAATCATCATCGAAACCTTGGCCGAATCCTCCGCCTTGGCCACGGCGATCCTCTTTGCCACCGAGAACAACCTCCCCGTCACCCTCACCGCCATGGAAGAGGTGAGAATCCTGGAGATCCCCCGGGAGTCGGTGATCCGGCTGCTCCAGGAAAGCCGGCAGTTTCTGGAAAACTATCTGGCCGAAACCGGCGACAAGCTGGTGTTCCTGACGGAGAAGATCCGGCTTATCAAGTTTAAATCACTCAGCCAGAAAATCGCCGGCTATCTTTTGGGCCTTTCCCAGCGGCAAAAATCCGACAACCTCCGGCTCCCCTACTCCCGGGAACAGCTGGCAGACCTGTTCGGGGTGGCCCGGCCTTCCCTTTCCCGCAGCTTTTCCGAATTCCACGAGGCGGGACTCCTGTCGTCCCAGGGGAAGAAGGTTACCATTCTGGACAAACCTTCCTTGATGAAGATAATAAAAACATGAAGGATTTTTAAAAATAGGATTACTCGCCCTATCCCTTAGCAAAACCGGTGCCTCCGTGCTAAAATAGCCTGCATTTTTATTTTAGGAGTATGCCATGTTCCGAAACCGTATTTTTTATTTGCCTTTACTGATTATTTTTCTGGCGGGACCTCTTTTTGCGGGGGGAGATCAAGAAAGAGCAAACACAACAAAAACCATCACCGACGCTCTGGGCCGGACCGTGGAGGTTCCCCAGGATCCCCGGAGGATCGCCCTGGCGGGCCGGGCGGTGATCATGCTCAATAACGTCATCTATGCCTTCCCCGGCGCCGCCGAACATCTGGTGGGGTTAAGTACCACCGACCAGGGCCTGGGAGATTTCATGGAGATTCTCGATCCGGACCGGTCAGACCTGTTCCGGTGGGGCACCGACGTGGGGGCCGAACAGGTTCTGGAAGCGAACCCCGATGTGGTCCTTCTCAAGAGCTTCATGAAAGAAGGTCTCGGAGATCCCCTGGAGAAACTGGGCATCCCGGTGCTCTATCTGGATCTGGAAACACCGGAACAGTATGAGCGGGATATCGCCATCGTGGGGAATTTGCTGAACCAGGAAGAACGGGCCCGGGAACTGATAGAATTTTACAACCGGGAGGTGGAAGCGGTAAAGACGGCGGCTCCGGCGGAGAAACCGGAGATTCTTATCCTCTATTACAGCACCAAGGGTGGAAGCGTTTCCTTCCAGGTCCCTCCCCGGGGCTGGATTCAAACCACCATGGCGGAAACCGCCGGAGCGGATCCGGTGTGGGTGGAGGAGGCTCTGTCCCCGGGATGGAACCGGGTCGGCTTGTAACAGGTATCCGCCTGGGACCCCTAGCAGATCTTTCTGGTTTCCTACAACCTTCCCGCCGGCGAAGCGGTGCGGAAGCTCAAGGCTGACCCCGCCTGGGCCCAGTTCCGGGCCGTTAAAAACGGCCGGTTCTACGCCTTTCCTGCGGACTACTACTCCTGGGGCCAGCCCGACAGCCGCTGGATTTTAGGTCTCTGGTGGCTTTCCCAGCGGATGCAGTCAAACCTGGCCGAGGGGGATTTTCAAGCGGCGGTGGACGAAAAGGCCGCTCAGGTCTTCGAATTCCTCTACGGCCTTGACCCCTCCCGGACCGCCGCCCTGATCGACAGGATCCGATAGCCGGTGCATCATCCCCGGCTCTACCGCTGGCTTCCCGTTCTTACCGCGGCGGCGGTAATACTGGCCCTCTTGGCGGGACGCTATCCCGTCCGGGGTCTCTCCTCTCCCTGGGTTCTCTGGTCCGTTCCCACCGCCCGGCTCCTGCTTCTGAACCTGAGGATTCCCCGGGTGGCGGCGGCCCTGCTGTTGGGGGCGGTTTTAGGGGGCGCCGGGGTGGTCTTCCAGATGCTTTTCGCCAACCCCCTGGTGGAACCAGGGTTTCTCGGGGTCAGCCAGGGGGCTTCTTTCGGCGCCGCCCTGGCCATCCTCTACCTTCCCGCTTTAGGGGGGCTGATTCAGCTGAGCGCCGGTGTTTTCGCCCTGGCCGCCCTGCTGCTCTCCTGGTTCATGGCGAGCAAGCTGCATTTCGGGGGCTGGATCATCCGGCTCCTCCTCTCGGGATTGGCCACGGCGGCGTTGTTCTCCTCGGGAACGGGGATCTTAAAAACCGCCGCAGAACCCTTAAGCGAGCTGCCGGAAATCACCTTCTGGATGCTTGGTGCGGCCGCCATGCTCCTTGCCGTGGCCT
>CAYYNJ010000044.1:8064-10216 GCA_964472775.1 uncultured Spirochaetaceae bacterium | reverse complement strand
CACCTTCTGGATGCTGGGAGGGCTCTGGGGCGCCACCTGGAACGAAGTGCTTCCCATCCTGCCGGCGGCGCTCCTGAGTCTGGTTGTTCTCTACGCCCTGCGCTGGAGGCTGAACCTTCTAAGCTTCGAAGACCGGGTCGCCGCTTCCTTGGGGGCCTCACCGGTGAAAGAACGGCTTCTGCTGCTCTCCCTGGCGGCGGTGGCGGTGGCGGCGGTCACCTCGGTGGCGGGGATTGTCGGCTGGGTGGGCCTTCTGGTTCCCGCCGTCTGCCGCCGTCTCTTCTCCGCCGATGCCCGGATCCTCTTTCCCGCCGCCCTCCATACCGGAGCGGTGTTCACCCTGATCTGTGATACCCTGGCCCGAACCGTCACGGCCTCGGAAATCCCCCTGGGGATACTCACCTCCCTGCTGGGAGCCTTCTTTTTTATCCTTCTTCTCTCTTCGGGATCAAGGAGGAAGCGATGAGTCCGGTACTGACTGTCAACAACCTCTCCTTTTCGTATCCCGGAACAGGGCGGACCGCCCTCAGCGGCTGCTCCCTGAACGTCGATGGAGGCCGGATCCAGGCCCTCCTGGGGGCCAACGGCGCCGGGAAATCCACCCTTCTCTCCGCCGCCATGGGGTGGGTCAAACCCGATACGGGGAAAATTCTGCTTAACGGAATCGATTTAGGGGAGTATTCGTCCCGGCGGCTGGGGCAAGTTCTCTCTCTGGTACCTCAGGAAGAGCCCCTGCCCTTTAATTTTTCCCTGCTGGATTATGTCCTTCTGGGCCGAACCCCCCACCTCAGGCCGCTAGAGCTTCCGGGTCCTGCGGAAGAACACCGAGCCATGGAAGCCCTGGAGCGGGTTGGCATGGCGTCATTGCATACCCGGGGGATCAAAACCCTCAGCGGCGGTGAAAAACAGCTGGTTACCCTGGCCCGGTCTCTCTGTCAGGCCCCGGAGATTCTTCTCCTGGATGAACCCACCAGCTCCCTGGACTTAAAACACAAGGGAGAAATTATCGATCTCTTAAAGTCTCTGGCCAAGGAAGGAATGACGGTGCTTTTTACTTCCCACGACCCCCAGTTCACCGCAGCCCTGGCGACCCACATCAGCCTGATGAAAGAGGGAGCGGTCATTGAATCTGGCCCCGCCCCGGATATGCTGGAAGAGAAAAAACTCTCCGATGTATATGGAAGAAAGGTGCGGGTCCGATGGATGGACGGAACCCCCCTGGTGCTCTACTGATCCCGGGGCTATTCCCTTCTTTGAGAAAGGAAGCTTTCTCTATCGGTCCTCCGGACAAAGAGGAACGAACTGAAAGGCGGTGACATCGAAGAGCCCCCGGGCGGTGAGTTTCAGTTCGGGGATCACCGGAAGGCTCAGAAAAGCCAGGGTCATAAAGGGATCCAGCTCCCGGTTCACCCCCAGGAGCCCCCAGGCCTTTTCATTGATGGACCGGGCTTTTTCCCTGATCTCTTCCACCGGTTCGTCGCTCATGAGGCCCGCCACGGGAAGGGGAAGAATTTCCAGAACCCGGCCCTCTCGAACCAGCACCATCCCGCCTCCGGCCTCGATAAGGGCGTTAGCCGCCGCAGCCATATCGGAATCGTTGTCGCCGATGACAATGAGGTTGTGAGAATCATGGGCGATGGTGGTGGCCGCTGCCCCCCCCTGGAGGCGGTAGTTTTCTACCAGGGCCAGGGCTAGCTGTCCGGTTTTCCCGTGGCGTTCGATCACCGCCAGCTTGAGGAGGTCTTCGCCGGGCCGGGGAACAAAGAGCCCCTGAGAAGAGGGCTGAACAGACCGGACCGCTTTCCCCGTGACCAGGCTGTGGCCGTTAAGGACCATCACGTGCGCGGCAGGGCCGGAGAGGTTCAGGGCAAACCGGGAGGGAGACAGGGGGGACAGATGAACCGTATTCTTTACCGCATCATCCGCTGCGGGAGGAACCGAAAAGAGAGCTTCCCCGTTCCGGGCGGCCATGATCCCGTCCTTATAAACTTCCCGGACCCGGAAAGCGGTCAGGTCATCCACCACCACCAGGTCGGCGCGGTAGCCCGGAGCCACCGCACCCCGGTCCCGTAAGCCGTAACACTCGGCGGCGTTCAGGGTGGCCATCTGGACGGCGGTGACGGGATCAAGCCCTAATGCCACCGACCGGCGG
>CAYYNJ010000044.1:0-8054 GCA_964472775.1 uncultured Spirochaetaceae bacterium | reverse complement strand
GGTGGGGGAGCGGCGAGTACAAGGGGGGACGCAGGCCGGTTCAGTACATGGACGGCGCATTGGTTGAGAGGTTTCGCGGTGCTGGGCTCGGCCACCTCGACAGAGACACACACATCCGTGGCCATCTGGACGGCGGTGACGGGATCAAGCCCTAATGCCACCGACCGGCGGATGTTATAATCGATATGCCCTTCGGACAGGATATCTGCGGGCTGTTTATCATCGGTGCAGAAAAGGCAGCGGCGGGAGTTTCGGGGATTTACACCCCCCACCAGGGTCTCCAGATTCCGGGCCGCCGAACCCTCCCGGATGAGGATGTGCATCCCCCGGGAAAGCCTTTCTTCCATCTCTTCCCGGGTGGAACATTCGTGTTCGGTGGTGATGCCGGCACCGCAGTAGGCGTTTAACTCCAGGCCGGTGATTCCCGGGCCGTGGCCGTCCACCCTCTTGTTCCGGGAGAGGGCCAAAGTGATCTTACGGAAAATATCAGGACGGCCCTCTACCACCCCGGGGTAATCCATCACCTCCCCCAGGCCCAGCACCGCAGGGTGATCCATCAGCTCTTCTAGGGCCGCCGCATCCAAGACGGCGCCGGAATCTTCAAACTCCGTGGCGGGTACGCAGGAAGGAAGCATGAAATGAATATCCAAGGGAAGGTTTTCACCGTTTCTCATCATAAATGTGATGCCCCGCATCCCCAGCACATTGGCAATTTCGTGGGGATCGGCGATGACACAGGTGGTGCCCCGGGGAACCACCGCCCGGGCAAATTCACCGGGGGTACAGAGAGACGATTCAATGTGGACATGGCCGTCAATAAACCCGGGAAGCACGTAGGCGCCCTTTAGGTCCCTCTCTTCCTTTCCCTTGTAAGGCCCCAGACCAAGGATGACGCCGTCCTTCACCGCCAGGGAGCCTTTCCGGACGGTCCCGGTAAAAACATCTAAAACCGAGGCGTTATGCAGCACCAGGTCCGCCCTTTCCCGTCCCGCCGCCGCGGCTGTCAGCGTTCTCGCCTCCTCTCCTACCCGGTTACCCATATATAGCCCCCTTTATGGAAGCTTATGCCCAAATAGACAGTTTTGTCAATTTTATTTATATCTTTGTGCTTTTTAGGCGCACCTAATTGGCCTATTGAACATTTATTTCTTGCCAACCAGAGAAAGCAGGGTTACAATGATCCATCATCAAGAAGGAGCCCCCCGTGGAGAGATACAAACTCGACACCCTGGATCTCAAGATTATTGCGGAATTGCGCAAAGACGGAAGGGTTTCGCTGCGGACCATTGCAGAAAGGCTCGACATAGCCACAGGCACCGTGCGGACCCGGTACAACCGCCTGGTTGATCTGGGAATCCTGAAGGTGTCGGCGGTGGTGAATCCGTTTTACTTTGAAAACAGCATCCTCGCTTTGATCGGTATGAGTCTGGAAAGCCGGACCCACCTGGAAGCCATGCGCAAGATCTCCTCCCTGGAGGGAGTCCTTTCGGTTTGCAACACCGCAGGAGGCTTTGACCTGGTGGTGGAGGTGTTTCTGAAGTCCCGTGACGAGCTTAACACCTTTCTTTTTAAAAAATTGCCATCCATTGAGGGTATCAAAAATACCCACACCTATGTTTATACCGATGCCCGCAACAAATGGATAGACGGAAAATTTTAACCTGTTTTTCCTGACCGGATCTTTATCCCTCAGGTTGAAGAAAAAGCGGTCGGTTCTTTGACATTATCATCCCCTTGTATTCTGGTGCCCGCCCCAGGCCGCTGGCAGCTCTCCCTTGGGAGAAGCAGGGCACATCAAATCCTACCCTAAAACAGGTTTTTATTGCTTTTTTTATCCACTGGTCCCTATAATGGCAGATCGAAACATTTTAGAAGGAGTTTCATTAATGAAAGAGTTTTTCGAGCTCGAAAAGCACGGAACAACCGTCAAGACCGAAGTGATTGCGGGAATCACGACCTTTCTGACCATGGCGTACATTCTGATCGTCAATCCTATTACCCTGGCTAACACAGGAATGGATTTCGGTGCCCTCTTTACCGCCACCGCCCTGGCTTCCATCATCGCCACCCTGGTGATGGCCCTGGTGGCGAAACTTCCCTTTGCCCTGGCACCGGGGATGGGACTGAACGCCTTTTTTGCCTTCTCCGTTTGTATCGGCATGGGAAAATCATGGCAGTTTGCCCTGACCGCCGTTTTTCTTGAAGGTATCATCTTCCTGATTCTAACCTTTTTCAACGTCCGGGAAGCCATCATCAACTGTCTTCCTAAAAACGTGAAACGGGCCATCTCCGCCGGTATCGGCCTCTTCATCGCCTTCATCGGCCTGCAGAACGCCGGCATCATCGTGAAAAACGATGCGGTGTTGGTGGGATTAGGGAACATGGGCTCCCCCGCGGTTCTTCTGGCCTTCATCGGTCTTCTGATCAGCGGCATCCTGCTGGCCAAGAAGGTTAAAGGGGCCCTCCTGATCGGTATCCTCGGAGCCACCGTCATCGGGATCCCCATGGGGGTTACCAACGTGGAAAACTTCAAGATTTTCCAGGCCCCTCCCTCCCTGGCTCCCATTTTCTTCAAGTTTGAATGGGGTTCCGTCTTCACCATGGATATGCTGATCGTTCTTTTCACCTTTTTAATGGTGGATATGTTCGACACCGTGGGAACCCTGGTGGGCGTAGCCACCAAGGCGGGAATGCTTAACGAAAAGGGTGAGATTCCCCGGGCCAAGCAGGCCCTGTTTGCCGACGCCGTGGGAACCACCGTGGGTGCCGTCCTGGGTACCTCCACCGTTACCACCTACGTGGAAAGCGCCGCCGGTGTGGAAGAGGGAGGCCGGACCGGTCTGACCGCCTTAACCACCGCGGGAATGTTCATCATCGCCCTGTTCCTCTCGCCGCTCTTTTTGATGGTTCCCGGCGCCGCCACCGCACCGGCTCTGGTTCTGGTGGGACTTTTCATGCTGAGCCCCATCAAGGAAATCGACCTGAACGACATGACCGAGGCGATTCCGGCGTTCTTGACCATTTTCATGATGCCCTTAACCTACAGCATCTCCGAAGGTATCGTTTTCGGTATCCTTTCCTACATCCTGCTTAAAGTCTTTACCGGCAAAGCCAAGGATGTCCCGGTTCTGACCTACATCGTGGGCCTTTTCTTCTTGCTGAAGTTCTTCGTTTAGCCCTTTTTCCACGGGGCCTTCGGGCCCCGTTTTTTTGCCCTCGTAAGTTTATAAATCGCCTAAGAAATTAAAATCTACCTACCCCAGGGCGCTCCTGTGAAAGGCCCTTTGATGAGGACTCCCCCCGGGGAGCACCCCCTGAATCTGTCTACTCTCTCCGGCCTGGCCGGGTTATCCCATATTGGGAAATATACAGTGTTTACCATGCCCTTCGCCCTCTCCGTTTTATCCCCCCGCCGGGGACTAAAAGGGAAAACCAGGGTGAACGGCTCGATAGGAGGAAGTATCGTGTCTGATTTAATGCGTCCGGTTCCTTTGCGGGAACTCTTGACCCGAATTTTTTCGGAGTACCGGAAATCGGGAACCATCTTCGGAATCGGGGAAGATCGGTTCTACAAACCCGCGGGAAGTAAGACCATCAGGGTTTTCGGAGAGCCCTGCGACACCCCCCTGGGGCCCGCCGCGGGTCCTCACACCCAGCTGACCCAGAACATCATCACCTCCTATCTGGCGGGGGGCAGGTTCATGGAACTCAAAACCGTCCAGATTATGGATACCCTGGAAATCCCCAAGCCCTGCATCGACGCCGAAGACGAAGGATTCAACACCGAATGGTCCACCGAGTTTACCCTGGAACGGGCCTACGATGAATATGTGAAGGCCTGGGTGATTCTCCACCTGATGGACAGTTTTTTCGGCCTCCGCAAAACCGCTGAAAAGTCCTTCATTTTCAACATGAGCGTGGGGTACAACCTGGAGGGTATTAAGACCGAGAAGATGCAGAATTTCATCCACGGCCTCATGGATGCTTCCACCAGGGATCTGCTGGATTCCTACCGGAAAGAAGTACAGGAACTGTTGAAAGACCCTGCCCTGACCTCCTTCTGGGACGGCCGGGAAGAGGAGCTTACCCAGGCTGCCGCCGCCATCCCCGACCAGATCTGCCGGTCCGTCACCCTGTCCACCATGCACGGGTGCCCCCCGGCGGAAATCGAAGCCATCTGCCGGTATATGCTGACGGAAAAAAAGCTTCCCACCTTCGTCAAGCTCAACCCGACCCTCCTGGGATACGACAGGGTCAGGGAAATTCTTGACGGCCTGGGATTCGGATACGTTTCCTTAAGCCGGGAGGCCTTCAGCCACGACCTGCAGTATCAGGATGCGGTGGGGATGCTGACCCGGCTCAAAGAACTGGCCGCCCGGGAAGGCATCGGTTTCGGCATGAAGCTGACCAACACCCTGGGAAGCATCAACGATAAGGGAGCCCTGCCGGGGGAAGAGATGTACATGTCCGGCCGGGCCCTCTATCCTCTTTCGGTGAACCTGGCGGCCCGGCTCACCGCCGATCTGGGTGGGGACATCCCCATCTCCTTCGCCGGAGGAGCGGGAAAACTTAACGTGAAGGGAATTTTTGATACGGGGATTCAGCCCATCACCATGGCTACGGAGCTCTTAAAACCCGGCGGATACGGCCGGCTTACCGACTGCCTCAACCTGCTGGAAGAGGAACCATCCTGGGATAAACCCGGCATCGACGTGCCGGCCTTAACCCGGCTGGCGGAAGAGAGTCTCGGGGCCGAATTTACCCGCAAAGATTTCCGCGGGTGGGACAAGGTATCGGTACCCGGCCCTCTGCCCCTGTTTGACTGTTACGTGGCCCCCTGCAAGGTGGCCTGCCCCATCCATCAGGACGTACCGGAGTACATCCGCTTGGTGGGGCAGAAACGGTACAAAGAAGCCTTGGACCTAATCTACCGGCGTAACGCCCTGCCCGCCATCACCGCCTGGATCTGCGACCACCAGTGCCAAAGCCACTGCACCCGGCTTGATTACGAAGGGGCGGTACAAATCCGGGAGATGAAAAAGGTGGCGGTGGAAAAGGGCTGGGACGAGTATAAGGCGGCTTGGAAGAAACCGCAAACCCACGATACCGCCCCGGCGGCGGTGATTGGAGCAGGCCCGGCGGGGCTCTCGGCGGCCTTCTTCCTGGCCCGTCAGGGTATTCCCGTGACCATCTTCGAAAAAGCCCGGGATGCCGGCGGGGTGGTTTCCCAGGTTCTGCCCCGGTTCCGCCTTCCCGCCGAAGCGGTAAGACAGGATATCGATTTTATCCAGGCCCAGGGAGTGGAGATCCGCTATAATTCCGCCGGAGAGACCCTGACGGGGCTTCGGGAAAAGGGCTTCAAAGAAATTCTGGTGGCGGTGGGAGCGGAAAAGGGGAATCCCCTGCCCCTAGCGCAAGGGCAGGAAAAGGTCACCGACGCCTTGGAGTTTCTCACCGCCTTCCGGGAGGTTGAATCGGCCAACCCTTACGGAGAGCATCTTGGCATCGTGGGAGGCGGAAATACCGCCATGGACGCCGCCCGGGTGGCCAAACGGCTCAAGGGGGTCAAGGATGTGACGGTCCTCTACCGGAGGACCGAAAGAGAGATGCCGGCGGACCGGGAAGAGTACCGGGAAGCGGTGGAAGAGGGGGTGGTTTTTAACTTTCTCAGCAACCCCGAAAGCCTGGAAGGCGGTGCCCTGAGGGTGAGAAAAATGACCCTCGGCGAACCCGATGAATCGGGACGGCGGCGCCCCGTGGCCGCCGAAGAGGTTTACACCCTCCCCGCCTCGCACATCGTGGCGGCCATCAGTGAGACCGTGGATACCGGGCTGCTCAAGGCCATGGGTTTGGCCTTCGAAGGCAGGAGTCCGCAGGCTGATCCCGAATGCTGCGCCACCGGGGAACCGGGGGTCTATCTTCTGGGAGATGCCCGGACCGGCCCCTCCACCATCGTGGCGTGCATCGCCGAAGGCCGGAAGGCGGCGGACCACATCCTGGCAAGCCGGGGCCTTGAAGCCATCACCGATCCCGGTCCGGTTCCCACGGAGGTAGGGGCCATTCCCGGCCGGAAGGGCCGGATCCAGGAATCCCGGGCGGCGGATAACCGGGAAGAGTTTGCCTCCCGGGAGATGGACCGCTGCCTGGAATGCCACGTAATCTGCAACAAATGCGTGGACGTCTGCCCCAACCGGGCCAACATCGCCCTACCCCTGAAGGGCTTCGGGCAAGCCAATCAGATCCTGCATATCGATGCCTACTGCAACGAATGCGGTAACTGCGGCCAGTTCTGCCCCTGGGAGGGAAGGCCCTACCAGGATAAGATGACCATCTTCAACCTGGAAACCGATTTTACCCATTCGGAAAACAGCGGGTTCTTCTGGAACGGCCGAACCGGGCTCCTGCGGGTGGGAAAGACCGTATACAATCTGGACCGAAAAGAAGGAGTTCTGGGAGTCAAAGAACCCGCCGGGGAGTCCTTGGAGAAAATCCTTTCGGTGATCGATCAGGTGGAGCAAGACTACTCCTACCTCCTCGGCCCGGTGACGGAATATTAGGAGGAGCTGAATATGATTTTAATAAAGAACTGTACCGCCCTGGAATTTAACCCGCCCCGGGTTCAGGAAGGGGTGGATATTTTGATTGAAGGCGGCCGGATCCTCGGGGTAGGCACAGGATTACCCGGGGCGGAACGGGCCGACAAGGTTATCCAAGGCGAGGGAAAGCTGGTTTACCCCGGCCTGGTCTGCAGCCACAACCATTTCTACTCGGGGCTTTCCCGGGGGATTTTAGCCTCCATCAAGCCGAGTCCCGACTTTGTAACGGTGCTGCAGAACCTTTGGTGGCGCCTGGACCGGGCTATCGACAAAGAAATTCTTCATTATTCCGGGTTGATCTGCAGTTTAGAGGCCATAAAGTGCGGCTCCACCGCGGTGATCGACCACCACGCCTCGCCGGGATATATCGAAGGATCCCTGGCCACCCTGCGGGAAACCTTTCTTCAAACCGGTCTCCGGGGGATGACTTGTTTTGAAACCACCGACCGCAACGGCGGCATGGCGGAAGTGGAGGCGGGGGTGGCGGAAAACGTCGCCTTTGCCCGTCTCATCGATGAAAAGAAGGGATCCGAACCGTACCTGGTGGAGGCCCATATCGGGGCCCACGCCCCCTTCACGGTTCCCCAGGAGGGAATGAAGCTTCTTGCCGAGGCGGTTACCTCCACGGGCCGGGGCCTTCATATCCACGCCGCCGAGGACAAGTACGACCAGGTGGACTCCCACGCCCGGTACCGGCAGGACCTGACCGCCCGGCTGGATGATTTCGGCCTGCTAAATTCCAAAGCACTCATGGTCCACGGCCTCTATTTCAGCGACGATGATGTGGAGCGGCTTAACGCCGCGATGCCTTTCTGGTCCACAACCCCCGGTCCAACATGAACAACAACGTGGGGTATAACCAGAAACTGGGAGCCTACAAAAACCTGGCCCTGGGGACCGACGGTATAGGGTCGGACATGTTTGAGGAATTTAAGGTAGCCTTTTTTAAACACAAAGACGCCGGCGGTCCCCTCTGGCCCGACTCTTTCCTGAGGTTTCTTCACAACGGCAATGAGCTGCTGGCCCGGAATTTCAACGATAGCTTCGGCCTCCTCAGGGAAGGATACAAGGCCGACCTGGTGATTGCCGCTTACGACTCCCCCACCCCCCTGGTGGCGGAAAACATCGCCGGCCACATGGCCTTCGGCATGGGGTCGAAGGACGTGGAAACGGTAATCATCGACGGCAAGGTGGTCTATGAAGACCGGGCCTTTCCCTTTGACACCAAGGATATTTACCGGGGGGCCCGGGAAGCGGCGGCCCGCCTATGGAAAATCATGGATCAGGAATAATCCTGACAATAACAGTATACTTAATACCGGAAAAGGCCAGGCCCTCCGGGATGAAAACATCGATGAGGAAGGTGAACAATGATGCAGGATGAAATGGACCGTCTTGAAAAAATTGCACTTATCGCCCTTTGTGCGGCGATCTTTATCCCGTTCGCAGTTGGAAGTA
>CAYYNJ010000043.1:0-13629 GCA_964472775.1 uncultured Spirochaetaceae bacterium | reverse complement strand
GGGACAGCGCCAAGGCGCCTTCGATGAGTTTCTGTTCAAGCCGGTGCAGCTGTCCGTCATAATCTTAGGGAACAAAGTCTTCACACTCCCCGGTTTCATTTCCTTCCGGCGCCTCGGGGAGGGGAATGTCTGCGGCATGAAGAAGGTTTCCCCGGCAGAGAATGACCGCCCGTTCAATCATGTTCTCCAATTCACGGATGTTACCTGGAAAACGGTGGGCCATCAAACGGTCCAGGGCTTCCCGGCTGATCCCCTCCACGGATTTCCTGTTTTTCTCGTTGTACTGGCCGATGAAGTGCTCCACCAGGGCGGGTATTTCCGAGCGGCGTTCCCTGAGGGGCGGCAGAGGGAGGTTTATCACATTGAGACGCCAATAGAGGTCTCCCCGGAAGGTGTTCTCGGTGATCATCTGTTCCAGGTCACGGTTGGTGGCGGCAATGATCCTAACATCCAGATGACGGATACGGTTCTCGCCCACCCGGGCCAGCTGTCCGAACTGAATCACCCTCAATAGTTTGACCTGGACGCTCATGGGGATATCCCCCACTTCATCAATAAAGAGGGTGCCTCCGTCGGCTTCTTCAAATCGGCCCATCCTGTCGTGATCCGCCCCGGTGAAGGCTCCCTTCATATACCCGAAAAGCTCACTCTCCATGAGAGATTCGGGCAGGGCGGCGATATTCACGGTGATAAAGGGCTTTTCCTTCCTGAAACTGGTTTGGTGAATTAACCGGGCTATCATCTCTTTGCCCGTACCGCTTTCACCGGTCACCAGGACGGTGGAGTCAGATTCGGCGGACCGGGCCACTATATTCAGGACGTTTCTCATGGCCTGGCTGTTGTACACCAAGGGAAGATCTTCGAAGGAAGCGGCTATCTCCTCATCCACCCGGAGGTTTTCCCGCATAACACTGCGCTGCTCGAACAGACGGAGGATCAAATGTTCAATATCCGGCTTTTTAGTGGGCTTCACCAGGTAATCGTCACCGCCCTGCTTAAGGATGGTCACCGCATCCTTGGCATTCTCAAAGGAAGTCATCACCACCACATTTATCAGAGGATTCTGCCTCTTCACCTCTTTCAGTACCTCAAGACCGTTTCGATCGGGCAGCCTGAAATCGGTGAGGACCAAATCGATGGTATGACCCGGAAGCAGGGAAAGTCCCTTCGCCGCCGTTTCGGCGGTTAATAGTTCAACCCTGGGGAAAGAGATATCCTTAACCATGAGTTTCAACAGTTCCAATTGGGAATGATCGTCATCGATGGCCAGGACGGTGTAAAGGGGGGGTTCCATATTCTTATTGTCGGTACTTAACTTCAATAGATAAGCAAACCCCGAGTATTCCTTCGGACCGCCGGCTTCACCTTTATCAGCCCCCCACCCCGATGAGGGCCGCCCCGGTGATGGAGAGGAAGAGGCCGGCTATCCTCCAGGCGGTCAGTTTCTCATGGAGGAAGAGCCGCTGCAGCACCACCGTCGGAGCGGGATAGAGGGCCGAAAGGATCACCGCAATGATCAGATAACCGGTTCGGGCCGCCAGGAGGTAGAAGACGTTGGCGGCCATATCCAGGGCGCCGCTCAGCAGGGTGAGCCGGCGGGTGCCGGGTTGGAGTCGCACCCGGGAGTTACGCAGCAGGGTCAGGATGATAAAGAGGGGCACCGTGGTCAGGCGGGCCGCCACCAGGGGCCACATCCCCGAGTCTCCGGAGCTGCGGGAAATGAGAATAAAAAAACCGCCGAAGAATAGTCCCGCCAAAAGCCCCAACCTCACGGAACCGAAGACGTGATTCCTCCGGTCCCCTGTTTCCCAGGATAAAAGGAGAATCGCCGGCAGGGAAAGAGCCACCCCCGCCCAGGTCAGGAGGGGAGGCCTTTCTCCGATGAGCAGCCCGAACAGCACCGGCAGAACCGCTCCGGACAGGGCCGCCACGGGGGAGACGATGGAGGCCAGGCCGGTGGATAGGCCGTGAAAAAGAACCAGCACCCCGGCGGCGCCGGCCATTCCTCCCAGGATGCCCCAGCCGAGATCGGCGGGAACCACCGCAGGGGCCCCCATCAGGGGCGCTGCGATCAGCACCGTCAGAAGTCCCGCCGCCTGAGACCAGGCCACGGCGGCGGTGGCGGCATTCTTCCGGGAGGAAAAGCCGCCGAGAAAATCGGCGGTGCCGAAAGACAAGGCCGAAAGAAGGGCGTAGATGATTACCATGGGGCTGAGTTTATCAGGCATGCGGGATATTAAGCAAGTAATCCGTAAGGGTCTAAATTTCCCCGCTCTCTAAGAAACTGTGGTAGCCGTTTTCTCCGAAAATCACGTGGTCCAACAGGGGGATCCCCAGCATATCTCCGGTGGATTTCAGCCGACTGGTTACTTCCCGGTCTTCTCCGCTGGGTTCCAGGTTTCCCGATGGATGGTTGTGACAGCAGATGACCGCCGCCGCCCGGTCCATCAACGGTTCGGCAAAAACTTCCCGGGGATGAACCACGGTCCTGTTTACCAGGCCGATGGAGACGATCCGTACCGCCGTTACCTCGTGAGCCCCGTTGAGAGAAAGGGTCAGGAAGTACTCCTGCTGCCGGTCCGCATAGTGGGCCACCAGGGGATAAACATCCCCGGGGCTGGTGATTTTCCTGCGCTTCGGGTAGAGGGCCCGGCGGGAAAACTCCAAGGCTGCGGCGATCTGAGCGGCCTTGGCTTGACCGAGCCCCCGTATCTTCTGCATGGTCTCCAGGTCCGCCCGAAAACCGCATTTTTCAAGGACCTTCAACAACTCCCGGGACACGGTTCCCACGCCGCAATCCCGGCTTCCCGATCCCAAAAGAATGGCCAGGAGTTCTGTATCGCTGAGGAACTCAGCGCCGTGCTTCACCAGCATCTCCCGGGGCCTCAGAGCCTGGGGTAATTCCCTCACTTCAAACGGTTTTTGTTTCATAAACCTTTTTACCGCTCTACGGCTCGGACGATTGAATTCCCTTTCTTTTTTTAAAGGTTTTTTAAGAAAAAAAGCCGGTTGTTTGTGAAATCCTGACTAATACAGTATTCTTCGTTTTATGAATTACGAAGTGAGAAAAATCTATAAAAGATTCCTCGATTTGCTCCTTTTGATAATGGGGGGTGGGTTGTCTCTCCGGAGGTAGCCCCCCCCTCTTGTAACCCGCAAAAAGGTTCTAAAACACCACCTGGGCAAACACATTCTGAACGATAAAGAGAGCCACAAAAGAAATAACCGCCGCAATCAGAGGGGTCATGATCCAGCCGGAACTAATGCGGCCGAGGATTCGATAATTGATATTCCGCCCCCCCTTGGCGAGTCCTATGCCGATGACCCCGCCCACGATAGACTGGGAACTGGATACCGGCACCAGGGGAAAGGCGGGAAGGTTACGGGAAAGAAGAAAATCCCGCAGCCCCTGAGAGGCAAAGAGAAACAGCACCAGGGAGCTGGCAAGAACCACAATCACCGCCGTCACCGGGTTGAGCTGATAGATGTCTTTTCCCACGGTGAGCATCACCTTCCGGCTGTAGGTAAAAACCCCCACCCCGATGGCCACCCCCCCCAGGGCGAAGAGCTGCTGGGTCACCGTGAGTTCCCCCAAAGAAAACAGGCTTAAACCGCTCATCACACCGGAAGACTCCACACTGCTGACAAAAACACCCATCACATTGGCTATGTTGTTGGCCCCCAGACTGTAGGAACCGAAGGCTCCCACCGCCACCAACAGGATGCGGACAAAAAAGTCCTGGTAAATAAGATGAACCCGTATCCGTTTCATGGCAAAACGGACAAGAAAAAAAAGAAGAAATGCAAAAACGGCGGTAAGCACCGGAGAAAAGACCCAGGTCCCCATAATCTTGGTCAGAGCGGTGAAATTGATGGGAGTCCGGGAAAAGAGGTTCCATCCGATGATGGCCCCCACAATGGCCTGGGAGGTGGAAACCGGCAGGGCCGCCTTGGTCATGATGTAAACGGAAAAGGCGGCGGCAAAGGCCACGGTGAAAGCCCCCGGCAGCACCGTGATATCCCCCAGCTTCCCCAGGGTATGAGAGGCACCGGTTCCGCTGACCACCGCCCCGATGAGAATAAAAAGCGATGCCACCAGGGCAGCGGTTTTAAACCGGACCATCTTGGTCCCCACTGCGGTTCCCCATACATTGGCCGCATCGTTGGCTCCTAAAGACCAGCCTAAAAAGAGGCCGCTGGATAGAAAAAGAAGGACGCCTAACATAAGAGCCCCCTTACAAGGCGCGCTTGATGGCGTAGACTTCCAGACGCTCGGCCACGTCCTCTGCTTCATCGGCGAAGAGTGATATCCTTTCGGCAAAGTACCGTATGTGTACCTTGTGGCAAAGGTCGGGAATTTCTTCCGAATCAAAGGCCTTTCGCTTAATTCTCTCTTCGATCTTATCCGCCTCATGCTCCCAAAAATGAATCTTGGCCACCGAATCCTTCACTTTCACGGGATCCCGGAAGAAGGCCCTGCACGCCGTCACAAGCTCTTTCACGGTCTTCACGGCGGCTTCGGAAAGGCGGATAAAATCGTCTTTCAAAAAGTCATATACCAGGGGTTTCTCGATGGACAACTGTTCGACCACATGCTCCGCCACCCCCAGGACCCCGTCCAGGGTTTCGATGAGGCCAACACATCTCCCCGGGCATCGGGAATAAGAAGATCTGTATACAGGGTGGTTTTTATTTTTCCCCGGAGCAGGTCGTTCTCCGTTTCCAGTTTCTGAACCTCCTGGGCCCGCTCTTCAAACCTCTCCTTGTTGCCGTGGAAGTACTCGGCAATTCCCAGCTCGAAAATATCCGCCGTGTTGTCAAGATTTTCCAGGTACTTTTCAATTTCGCCCACAATGGACCGGGCCTGCTTAAAAACCGATGGCATATCTTCTCCTAGGGTACAGCTTTCTTTCATTATGATGACTTAATAAAACTCCGTCAAATTCCCGCCCTCCCTAGCCTAGGCCTTCAGAGAAAAAAAAAGCCCCCGGAATTCCAGGGGCACTCCGGGGGCTCTCGTTGAAAAAATGAGGTTTACGGCTTAGCCACATCCAGGGGGGCGTAGACGGTATCGTCCCCCACCGTAACGGCAACACTGTAAGTTTTGGTTTCCAGGAACTTCACAGCTCCTGCGACCATGCCCCATTTGGCAGAAAAGGCCCCTTCGCCATTGGTGACTATTCCCCCGGAGGTGTAGGAAGAAATATCATTGAGGGAGCCGCCGAACTCTATCAGTATCGCCACCGGACTGTCCGCATCAAAACCGGCACCGGTAATGGTAACGGCTTGCCCCGCCGCAGCGGTAACCTGCCCCGGATTCACCTGGACACTGGGTATGCTGACCCCGGAAATGACAGCCTCAGGAGCGGTGGCGCATCCGGCCAGGAAAACAACCCCCGTCACCAAAACCATTAAAAAACCAATCACCTTTACACTCTTCTTCATTATTTTTCTCCTTCTCTCTTCTATTAACCTTTAGTGCCCGGGAGGATACCAGCAGGCTCCCCGGACCGTATTACTTACCGTGTCGTTTTTTTTGCCGGCCGGGCTTTACGGGCCTGAAAAAACGGTACCAGCAAAGAAGCAACGCTGATTAGGAATAGAATCAGGCTGATGGGCCGGGTAAAAAACATGGATGGGCCGCCTAACATCATGGCCTGCCGAAAATTGATCTCCGCAATCCTTCCCAGCACGATACCTAAAACCACCGGAGCCAGAGGAAAGCCGAACCTTTTTAGAAGCCAACCCACCACACCGAACCACAGACACGTCCATACATCAAACAGGGAATACTTCACCGCAAAACTACCTATCACCGAAAAGGCTAAAATCAGGGGCTGCAGGATGTTCTGCGGGATTTCCGTAACCTTAGCCCAGAGGCGCCCGCCGGCCAGTCCGATGACGAGCATAATGGCATTGGCGATAAACATACTGGCAAAAAGACCATAGACAATTTCGGGGTTCTTGGTGAACAGTTCGGGCCCCGGAGCCAGGTCATGCATCATCAAAGCTCCGATAAGTACCGCCGCCGTGGCACTGCCGGGAATTCCCAAGGCCAACAGGGGAACCAGGGCGCCCCCCACGCTGCTGCTGTTGGAGGCTTCGTCGGCGGCCACTCCCTGTGAACTTCCCTTGCCGAAATCCTCGGGGGTCTTGCTTAGACGCTTCTCCATGTCATAGGCAATAAACGAAGCGATGGTGCCTCCGGCTCCGGGGAATATCCCGATGAGGGTACCCAGAATGGCCGACCGGATGATGCTGAACTTGAGCTTCCAGTAATCCCTCACCTTGGGCCAACCGGAAACAGTCACATTCGCCTTTACCTCCGCGCCCGGCCGAAATACCTCAATTTTAGAAAACACCTAACTGAGAGCAAAGAGGCCGATGAGGATGGGAATAAAGCTGAAGCCGTCGAACAGATAAATAACACCGAAGGTGTACCTCATGGTTCCCGTGATAGGGTCCAGTCCCATGGTGTTGATAAGGAGCCCGAAGAGAACCGCCACCATGGCCTTTTTCCAGTTAGCCCCGCCCAGGGTGGCCACGGTGGTCATGCCCATCAGGGCAAGCATGAAATACTCCTGGGGCCAAAAGCTCAAGGCCACCTTGGCCAGGGGTACCGAGAAAAGAATGAGGATGATGGTTCCCAGCAGACCGCCGAACACCGAGGATACCAGGGCTACGCCGAGGGCGGTCCCGGTCTTCCCCTGCTGCGACAGGGGGTACCCGTCAAAGGAGGTAACCACCGCCGAGGGAGTACCGGGGCTGTTGATGGTTACCGCCGTGATGGAGCCGCCGAAATTAGCGGCGGTATAGATGGCCACCAGCAGAACCAGGGCCATGGTGGGTGACATGTTGAAGGTAAAAGGCAGAAACAGCGCCACCGCCATGGACGGAGAAATTCCGGGGATGGCTCCCCCGAGAATTCCCGCAATCACTCCGATGGTGATGATAAGAATCGGCTGGAACCCCACAAGGATCGACAGGCCGTTCAGCAAATTGGTTACAAGTTCCATAGCCAGGAAGCTCCTTTTCAAAAAGGCAAAAAATTATCAGGGAACATCTAAAAACTGATTTTTATAGATGTCTTCAATAAAACCAACGGGCAAAAAAAGAACCCACCGGAAGCGGCACCCAGAGCAGACGGACGAACAAAAAATAACACATGGCTACCCAGCCCGCCGGTATCAGAATCAAGGTTAAGGGCTTCCGGTTTTCCATGACCCACATGGCGGCAAAAAGAAACAGGGCCGAGCTGATGTAGAATCCTATGTACCGGTACAGCACAATGCTGACCGTCAGCATCAGAAGCAGTTTCCCCGCCAGAGCCACATGCCCGAAGGGGTGGTCCGGTTTTTCTTTCTTTCTAAAAATACTGAAGAAAACAAGGGCCGCCGAGGGCACCATGAGATAGACCCACAGCCGGGGAACAGTGGCAGCGGAGGTTTTGCTGGCCCCCATGCCATGCACCTTCTGAAAACTGAAGGTCATCAGGTAGAAGAGTAACGCCACGGCGGCGATGGTCGACGTCACCAGGATCTGCCCCATGTACGGACGGTACCGGGACCGATAGACGGCGAAACCGATGGGCAACTGGACAATCAAGATGAAAAGCAACGCCCAGGGAGCACTGATGCCCCGCAGGAATTCAACAAAATCCATGGTAAACACTCCTGTCTGAACCAGAAAGCAGGACGGCAGCCCAAGGCCGCCGTCCCGGGGAGGGGAGCCCTCTTAGTTGATAATCCCGACCTTTTTAAGGAAACTAGTGGTAGCCTCATTCTCTTGGCGCATATGGGCCTCGTATTTCTCGGTCCCCCAATTGACCACCTGAATACCAATGTTCTCATGGTAACCGATCCAATCCGGATCATCGGTCACCTGCTGTACCAGGTTCTGCCACCACTGGACCGCCTCCCGGGGAACCCCGTCTTTAATGGCAAAACCGCGCCACATGATCATGTTATCCAGCTCAGGGTATCCCAGTTCACCGAAAGTAGGAGCATCGGGGAAGGCTTTCAGCCTGACAGGACTGGAAACGGCGGCTACTTTAAGGTCGGGTCGTCCCACCGTATCGGCGGCATTACCCACATAGGCCACACCCTGCCCGCCCAGAAGCGCATTCATGGCCAGGTGACCGGAGGTGAAGGGGACCCAAACGGCTTCCATTCCCAGGGCTTCCCATATTCTCATGCCTACGATATGGTCGTTTCCTCCCGCAGAAGGGCCGACCCAGATCTGCATACCGTTTTTAGCTTTACCGTCCTTCACCACATCCATAAAATCGTTGATAGGCAGGTTTTTGTTGGTAATAACCGCTTCCGCATCAACCATCAAGTTGGCAAACCACTCAAAACCCCAGAGGTACTTATCCTGATCATGCCCCCCGGAAATAACCGTGATGGGGTTATTGCTGGTGGCGGCAAAAATGGTGTATCCGTCGGCGGGCCGCTGCAGGACATAATCCATCCCGATGATACCGCCCGCTCCCACCTGGTTTTCTATCACAAAGGTAGCGTCGGTGTACTTTTTGGCAATATCGACAAACTTACGGGTGGTCAGATCCATGAGTCCACCAGGGGCCACATAATTGACTATCCGGACCGGCCGGGAGGGGAATTCCTTCGATCCCCCGGCCTGCTCACCTTCACCGGCGGCATACAAACTGAAAGTCAAACTGACCATCACAACAAACAGAAGCAGCTTTTTCATCATCTTTCTCCTTGAATGATTCTATTCCATTCCTACGACACGCTTGGCCGCACGCAAATAGTTGGTATTCGGCATCTTTGAAAGATCCAAACCCTGAATAACCTCTTTCATTCCCGCATAATTCTCACTTTCGGCGCAGGCAGTTTCCACCATGGCACCGTTGAGCCATACCTGGGCGTATTCGCAAATAATCCCGTCGATGGTGAATCCGTAGCGCATTTTTTCCACCGATACCGGCGCCATATCCGGGTGTTTCCGAGCCATCTCGATAAATGTATCGATTTCGTAGGCGTCGGCCTCAAGGTTCATATCTACCTTGAGATGGGAGAGAATGGTGGACAGGTCAGCCTTACTGACGGGGAACTGAAACTTCCCCCGGGGCTGAAAAATTTCGTACCCCTCGGGAGTTTCCCCCACCTTCGTCTTAATATCCAAAAGTCCGTCGCGGACCTTCACATTCGCCTCGTTGGTATGAACCGAAAGAAAATAGGTTTCTTTGGGCATACGGCGGGCGGCGAAAAGAACGGTCTTGCCGTTCCACATCTTTTCTTTAACCGCCTCTATAACCCCCTGGCCAAAAACCCGGAACTCCGCCCGGGGTACAATTTTTGCCGCATCCTCGGCGGAAGTTGCCACATTCTTGGAAAAAACGTCTGCCATCTCATATCCTCCTCATATTAAAAGAAGCGGGACTCTGCCCCTTCTTGCGAAACGTTCAAGCTCAAAAAAAGAATAACATGGGATAATTTTCAGGACTAATTAAAAAAAGGAAGGGTTGATATAAAAATAATTTATGGACGATTAAAGCCTCCGTCCCTTTCCCTAATAAATGTTGATTATGTTTATCATTGAAATAAGTGATAGTTTAAACTCTTTCCAAATCCGTCTATCCGCAGGATAATTGGAAAAGAAAATTGAAAGAGGAATGATAAAAACAGATCTGTCTGTTCTTATCATTTAGGAGAAAACAGGCGTTGCCCTGGTTCTTCTGATTCTCGCCATCCACGGCTCGCGGCTCAGGCCGTGTTATTGCAGGAGACATTATGAAAAGAGACTTCAGTTCTTTTGTCAAAGAATTAAAAGTAAATTTTTCTCAAGAGAAACCGGCGGTGATTGTATTGGGTAATGAAGCGGCGGATTTAGACTCCATGGCGTCGGCCCTTACCTACGCCTGGTATTTGAGCCTTACCGAACCGGAGGCAAAGGTCTTTCCTCTTATGAATATTCCCCGGGGAGATTTTAAGTTAAGAACCGAGGCGGTTTTTCTTTTTTCCGAAGCGGGCATTATACCGGACTCTCTCCTCTTCCTCGATGATGTGGATCTGCAAGACCTGGCTGCCCGGGGCCATCTTAAGCTGGTCCTGGTTGATCACAACAAAATCGCCGCCGGGCAATCCGGCCTGAACACAACCGTAGCGGAAATCCTGGACCACCACGCCGATGAGAAGGGATATCCCCAGACCGCCCGGACCGATATTAGACCCGTGGGGTCCACCGCCACCCTGGTGGGGGAAAGATTCTTGGAAAACCACCAGGAAGAACTGAGCACCCCCCTCGCAACTCTTTTGCTGGGAACCATTCTGTTGGATACGGTTAACCTTGATCCTGCGGCAGAACGGGTCACTCCCGAAGATAATGTCGTGGCAGGGCGCCTCATGGAGCTGACAGGGCTGCAGCAGCAGCCTTTGTTCGACAAGCTTCAGTTCGAGAAGTTTAACGTTTCCGCCCTGGGAAGCTACGACCTGTTGCGGAAGGACTATAAAGAATGGGTCATGGGCGGAGTAAAGTGCGGCATCGGGTCGGTGCTGATGTCCGCAGAAGATTGGCTGAAAAAAGATCCGCACATTCTTACGGCCTTTGAATCCTACCGTAAGGAGAGGGGGCTGGATGTTCTCTTCGCCATGGGGGCCTACACCGAACCGGAATTTCGGCGGAACCTGGTGGTTTATATTCCTGATGCGGCCCTCCGGCAGACGGTGTTGGATTTCCTTGAAGCCTCCGACCTTGCCCTGGAGCTGATGCCTACCGACCATGATGAAGAAACGGGCCTGCTCTTTTACTCTCAGGGAAATCTGGGCGTCTCCCGAAAGAAACTGCAGCCTCTCTTAGCCCGGCTCTTCACCTCCTGATCGAAAAATCCTTTTTTCAGGCGCCGGAACCGGATGGTTCCGGCGCTTTTTTAACTAAGAACCTAACCAACTCCTGACTCACCGGAGAAAGGCTTCGATCTTTGCAGTAAATAAGAAGAATGTTTCGATACAAATCTTCGTTTTTAATATCCAGTATTTTCAGCCACCCCGCTTCGGCTTCTTTTTTAACCTCGGAATAGGCAAAAAAGGCACACCCCAGTCCGCTTTGAACCATGGTCTTTATCATACCTTTGTTTTCAATTTCGTAGTAAACCTTCAAGTCTATACCATGTTTAAAGAACAAACGCCGAATGACCTGTCGGGAAACGGTGTTTTTAAAGGCGGAAATAATAAGAAGATCTTCCAAGTCCGACACTTCCACCACCCCCTTGGCTGCCAAGGGATGCCCATGGTCCACCGCCAGAACGATCTTATCCTGAAGCAGTACCGTTTCCGATAGATCTCCCTCGTGGGAGAGGGTATCGATGGATCCGATAACACCTAGCTCCAGCTCCTTCTTCAGGACCATCTCTTTAATCTTCTTGGCGTTCTTCACACTTATGGCTAACCGCACCTCCGGATTATCACGAAGATACTCCGCTAAAAGCGGCGGAAGATAATGGGTTCCCGGAAAGGTGCTGCTCCCCAGGGTGATTCGTCCCTGATTATATTCCTTGAGACAGTTAACAGCATACTTAGATTCATCGTAAATCTTCAGGATGTTTTCCGCATAATGAAGCAGCACTTCCCCCGCCGGGGTGAGTTCAATTTTCCGGCCGATACGGTTAAAAAGCGGCCCGCCGTAACCGTACTCAAGATCTTTAATTTGAGCGCTTATGGCCGGTTGAGAGAGAAAGAGGGTTTCCGCAGCCCTGCTGAAACTGCCCAATTGAGCCACCGTATAGAAGGTCTTCAACTTGATCAAATCCATGCCGCCGCCCCCCAGCCATTCTACCACAATCGAACCTTCTCACCATCCCGTTTCGGCCGATTTCCCTCAAGGAAAAGTTAAGAAAAACCATCACATTACATCGATTTTTTCGTCAATGCCTTGCTTTCAGAGGATGATTCACTACACTTAGGGTATGGCTTCATGGGATCCGAGGTAAAATTTTGGCAGTGCAAAATATTCTTCTTGTCGATGATGATGTAATGTTCCGCGCCATGCTGAACGAAATTCTCAGCGAAAGGTACCATGTCTTCCAGGCCGATAACGGCCAGCGGGGTTTGGAGCTGTTGGACCAGAAGGACCTAGCCCTGGTACTCATCGACCTGAATATGCCCCACATGGGCGGCATGGAATTTATCGAAAAAGCCCGGGATAAACATAAAGATGTGGCCTACATCATCGTTTCCGGGGATACCGCCTTCGGATCCGCCGTTCAGGCCCTTCACCTGGGGGTGTGGGATTACGTTTCTAAACCGATTAGGGACTTCGACCTGCTTCATAAACTGATTGAAGACTCCCTCCAGCGACGGGAGCTGATTCTTGAGAATCGGCGTTATAAGGAGCATTTGGAAGAGTTGGTTTCCCAGCGGACCCGTCAGTTGGAGGTAAAAAATAATGAACTGGCGGAAACCCTCAACCAGGTCATCGGGGTTCTCTCCCGGGCCGCAGAGTATAAAGACTTTGAAACGGGCCAGCATTTTGTGCGGGTGTCCCGGTACTGCGAAATACTGGCCCGGGGATACGGGCTGGATGAAAAAAAGGTGGAGCTGATCCGCCTGGCCTCACCGGTTCACGACATCGGGAAAATCGGGATTCCCGAGGCCATCCTGCTCAAACCGGCCCGGCTCAACCAGGAAGAGATAGAAATCATCCAACAACACTGCCGGTTCGGGGCGGAGATTCTCAGCAGCCAAGGGTTGGAAGACCTCATCAGGCATGAGGGCCTGAAAAAATCTTCCTCCGATGCCCTTTTAGACGTGGCCGCTCGCATCGCCCGGTATCATCACGAACGGTTCGACGGAACGGGATACCTGGAAAAACTCAAAGGCGAAGCCATTCCCATAGAAGCCCGAATCGTCGCCGTGGCGGATGTCTACGATGCCCTGGGCACCCCGAGGCCCTACAAAGACGCCTGGCCCGAAGATGATTGCCTTCAGTATCTTAAAGAGAACTCCGGATCTCAATTCGACCCTGAGGTGGTGGCGGTTTTTATCACCAACTATAGTGATATTCTGGCGGTAAAAGAAGACTTCGATGATTCACAGCAAGAACCGGTGAAGCTGCGCTACTGATCGGTTCAACCGGGGGCCGTCACTTCTTTGACTATCTTTGAAAAGGCTTCCACGTTGAAGGGCTTTTGGATAAACCGGGTTTTTTCATCCAGCCGGGCCTGGATCGTATCGTCTCCATAACCCGACATCAGAATCATTCGGATATCGGGATCGAACCCCCGAAGCCGCCTTAAGAATTCATCTCCCGTAAGATTAGGCATCACCATGTCTGAGATAACCAGGGAAATCTTTTCTTGGTTTTTCCGGAATATCTCCACGCCCTTCTGGGGATCATCACAGCTGATAATTTCAAAACCCGAGGTTTCCATGAGGAAGGTGACCATCTCCAAAACGATGGGTTCATCCTCCACAATCAGGGCCAGAGGCCGGGACGGAGCGGTGGTGATCGAAGTTTTATCTGGTGCTTCCGCTCCCATCTGTCCGACCCCGGGGAAGTAGAGGTGAAATCGGCTGCCCCGGGAAGGTTCGCTTTCACCTTCGATCCAACCGGAACGTTCCCGCATGACCGCCCTGGCCCGGGTCAATCCCAGCCCGGGGCCGCGGCCGG
>CAYYNJ010000042.1:0-13652 GCA_964472775.1 uncultured Spirochaetaceae bacterium | reverse complement strand
ATGGCTACCCCATCCTGAATTCCCGTGGACATCCGCTCTTCCCTCTCCAGAAGACTTTGAAGCGCTTTTTCGCGATCCATCACCTTGCCGGACTTCATCAATAAATCGAGAAGCTCATTGATTATCTCTTCTTTAGTTTCCCCCCTAAGACCGACTTTCATCAGATCCGGGGACAGTACAGTAAGGAGTTCCATAGGTAGACGATAGGTTTTACCGCCCTACTTGTCAAGCTGAGAAGAGGGCTTTTGCCGTACCGGATCTGTTATATGGCGAACTTCACCCCTTCAAGTCCCCTTATTCTCTGATAGAGCTTCTCATACTGCATGCGGTCCCTCACGGTAACAGGAAGAGAATAGCTGATATAGCGGCCGGCGCCGCTGTTTCTCCGGCTCATTCTACCGAAGGGTATGGCCAATTCGGTCAACACGGCGGTGAGTCCCGATTCGTGTCGGTCCCCCGTGCCGGCGACCTGAAACACGACCTTCAGGGTGTACTGGACCGGAAACTCAAGGGCATCATCCTGGGTCAGTTTATTCATGATAGCAAGTATCCCCCATCCACAACCATAACCTGGCCGGTAATTTTTGATGAAAGAGGTGAGGATAAAAACAGCACACTGTCCGACACATCTTCGGGGGTAACCAAATTCCCGCCCAAGGGCGTTCGGGCTTCTACCCGGCTCACCAAATCGGGAGATTCCCTCAGGAGAAGTTCCGACATCACCAGTCCGGGAGCCACGGCGTTCACCCGGATACCCCGGGGACCCCATTCAGCGGCTAGAGAACGGGTGTAGGCTGCCACACCACCCTTGGAACCATCGTAGTGGGCGGTTCCTCCAAATCCGGGGTGTAAGGCATTAATACTAGCCATGTTAACCACCGCTGATCCGTCTTCCAGCAGGGAAGACGCTTCTCGGCAGGAAAAAAAGAGCCCCCGCATATTTATACCCCAAACCTTATCCCACTCATGGGTGGGAAGGGCTTCCTGGGAGGACACGGAAAAGATTCCCGAGTTATTCACCAGGATATCAAGCATCCCCCACTTCTTTTTCAGTTCGCTGAACCCTTCCTTCACCGAGTTTTCTCGGGATAGATCAGCTTGGATGGCGAGTCCGGGCCTCTCCATCTGCATGACTAATTTAACGGTTTCCATGGCGGCGGCACCGCTGTTTCCATAGAGAACCGCCACCGCTGCGCCTTCACCGGCCAATCTTAAAGCTATGGCGCGGCCAATAGTCCCCGATCCACCGGTGACCACCGCTTTTTTCCCGTCTAATAAACCCATAATACAAACTCCTTGATTGAGCGGGGGTCGGCTTTTCCCCTTCCCCCTTTCTTTCTAAAACCGACCGCTAAGATACGAGCTCCTCAATTTCTTTTCTCCATTCGGGATATCGCCTTACCAAATCGGCGCCTATTCCATGGGTGTAGTCTTCTTCAAAAAACTCAGGATGAACCGTATTTCCCACCAAAGCATACCGCCCCCCCGGGGCAAGCCTGCTCCCTTGCCAGACTCCGGCGGGAACTAAAATCTGGGGAACTTCACCGGAGGTCCAGTCCGAACCAAGCCTTACCATCTCCCCGGTGCCGTCGGGGAATAACCGAAGCTGCTCCACCGGATCTCCCCCGTAGAAATGCCACAGTTCATCCGAAGCAAGCAAATGCAGCGCCGAAAAGGAGTCCGGGGTTATCAGATAGTAGATCGCAGAACCTAACCCCCTGAGGGGCCGGTCTCCGTTACCAGTTGAAGAAGAGGCCCTTAAGGTATCTTGTGTTTCCGAAGGCATGGTTCTTTCCGACCTATAGGTACGGCGGAAATACCCCCCCTCCCGGGGAAGGGGGCTTAATTGAAACAGCCTTATTATCTTCTCTATCTCGGAATCGGTTTCTCTCATCCCCTAACTATAACGAATTTTCCCGGTAATATAAAAGGGGGGCGTCTTTTCGGCTTGACATCTTAAGGGGGGATGGGGTAAGCTCGCAAAAATCCCAACAGGATGGGGCATGAAGAAACGATTACAAACAGAGTTTCTGGGCAGAGTTTTCAACTCTCCGCTGGTTCTTCCCGCGGGGATTATGGGAATTTCCGCCGCCTCGCTTCAGGCCGTTTCACAATCGGGTGCCGGTCTGGTCACCACCAAATCCCTTACATTAAAACCCCGCCCCGGTCATCCCGGACCGGTCACCGAACCGGTCACCGGAGGACTTCTGAACGCCATGGGTCTCTGCAATCCGGGTATTACCGAGGGACTGCAAGAGGCCCGGGAGTATCTGGGCAAGGCTGACCCCGGACAGGGTCTTATTATCAGCCTGTTCGGGACGTCACCCCGGGAGTTTGCCGATCTATCCCGGCATTGCCAGCCTTTGAAGGGAGCTATGCTTGAACTGAACCTCTCCTGCCCAAACGTCTTTGACGAATTCGGCACACCCCTGGCCGCATCGGCCTCCCGGGTGGCGGAGATCATCCGGGCGGTCAAAGAGACAACAGAGCTTCCGGTAATAGCCAAACTATCTCCCAATGTAACCGACATCCTTCCGGTGGCCCGGGCGGCGGAAGAAGCGGGCGCCGACGCTCTTTGCCTCATCAACACCCTGGGGCCCGGCTTGGCCATCGATATTACCACCAGCCGGCCCATCCTTTCCAACCGCTACGGCGGCCTTTCCGGCGGCTGCGTTAAACCCGTGGCCCTTCGGCTGGTTCACCTGGTAAGCCGGGAGGTTTCGCTGCCTGTGATTGGGATGGGCGGTGTATCCACCTGGGAAGATGCGGTGGAGATGATTATCGCCGGGGCCCGGCTGGTGGGAATAGGTACGGCGGTGATGGACCAAGGCCTGGGGGTTTTCACCGAAGTCAACCGCGGCCTATCAGCCTTTTTAGAAGATCGCGACTACCGGGGAATCGACGAGATTCCCTTATTGGAGAATTAAGAATGAATAGACGAGTAACCCTGCCCATCGGGCGCATCACCGAAGAAGGGAAAGACGTACGAACCTTCACTTTTTATCACTCCCTCGATGCCATGCCCGGCCAATTCATCATGGCCACCGATTTCAAAGGAGGGGAGAAGCCGTTTTCCCTATCCGACAGCAGGGAGGGGGAGTTTTCTTTCACCTTCAAGCGGGTGGGAGATTTCACCCGCCGGCTGTTTACCCGCCGGACGGGAGATTTTATCAGTATCAGAGGAGCCTTTGGCTCCTCTTTTTTTATGTCTCCCCGCCGTCCCTTACTGATCGGAGGGGGGTACGGCACCCCGCCTTTGCTCTTTTTAGCCCGATCCCTGACGGCCCGGGGAATCCCGGTACGCATGATCAACGCCGCCCGTACCGCCGATGAGCTCCTCATGGCTCCCTACTTCCAGGATCTGGGAGTTGACTACGAAGAAACCACCGATGACGGCACCCGCGGCCTCCGGGGTACCGCCGTGGATGCCGTAAAGCTGATTCAGGAGAAAGGGACCCCCCGGTACGACTATGTTTATGCGGCGGGGCCGGAAATGATGATGTTCCATCTTCGCCCCCTCCTAGATGAAGGGGATTTCCAGTTTCTCTTCGAACGGTATATGAAGTGCGCCGTGGGCCTCTGCGGTTCCTGCGCCGTGGACGGCTCGGGAATCCGAATCTGCCGGGAAGGCCCGGCGTTAAACAAAGAGCAGGTAGCCCTTCTGACCGAATTCGGCGCCTACCACCGCAACGGCGCAGGTCAGAAGATTTCTTATAGAACCAACAAACCCCTAATTAAGGAGGAGTAAAGATGGATATAAACACATTTGCCCGAAAACTGCATGAACTGGAGGTGGTCAAGTTCGGCCGGTTTACCCTGAAAAGCGGTATGATTTCGCCCTTCTATTTGGACTTACGCCAAATACTGAAGGATCCGGCCTTCATGGACCAGGTAGCTGCGGCCCTGGATGAGAAAGCCCGCAACCTCTCATTCGATGTGGTGGCGGGGATTCCCTACACCGCCGTACCCTTGGCCGCCTTGATGGCGGTAAAAATGGATAAACCCCTGATTATTCCCCGGAAGGAAAAGAAAACCTACGGTACCGGCGGAAACATCATGGGCCATTTTTCCCCCGGCGACCGGTGCCTCGTGGTGGACGATCTTATTACCACCGGGGGAAGCAAGGTGGAAACCGCCGAGGTCTTGAAGGCCCAGGGGCTGGCGGTGGAGGATTTTCTGGTTATTTTAGACCGGCGGGGCAGCGACGCCGGAGACGACCTGGACCGAGAAGGGTACCGGCTCACCGCCCTCTACACCTTAGATGAGGTTCTCACGGGCTTAAGGGATGAAGGATTATTATCCTCAGAAAAAGAGGATGAGATCCGCCGGTTCCTGAAGGGGGGAGAGATACCCGCCGAAGAGAACCGATCAGAAAAAAAACCGCAAGCCTCCGCCGGAGGAAGCAAAGAGGATGCCCCAGGGGCTGAAAAATCCACCGCCGCCGGCTCCACGGATGAGCGCCTCGATGTAACGATGGAAGCCATCAACCCCCTGACGCTCCGGCTTCTCAATTTGATGGAAGAAAAAAAGTCAAACCTGGTACTCTCATTAGATGTAACCCGAAGGGAGGATTTCTTCCAGATCCTCGACCGGGTGGGGCCTCACATTGTTATGCTGAAAACCCACATCGATATTCTTCAAGACTTCACCCCTGATTTCATCGACGACCTGCGCCGGGCCGCCGAACGGCATAACTTCCTTCTCTTCGAAGACCGGAAATTCGCGGACATCGGCAACACCGTCCGCCACCAGTACCGGGATGGGATCTACCAAATCCACCACTGGGCGGATTTTGTCACGGTGCACATGGTGGCAGGCCCGGGAACCCTGGAGGGGCTCTTCGATGGTACGGAAAACCGGGGCGCCTTCCTACTGGCCCGCATGTCTTCCCGGGGAAACTTCATCACGCCCGACTACACCGCCCGGGTTTTTGAGGAAGGCCGCCGGCGCCGGGAGTGGGTGGCGGGTTACATCGGCCACGGAAAAGATGCCGCCGACATCGCCGCCTTCAAAGCCTTGATACCCGAAGACCAGCTGCTTCTCATGCCGGGGGTTCAGCTTCAGCCGGGAAAGGATGACCTGGGACAGCAGTACCTCTCGGTGGAAGAAGCGGCAAGAGGGGGAGCGGACCTGGTGATCCTCGGCCGGGGCATCATTAAGGCGGACAACCCCGAAGAGACCGCCGCCCGGGTCCGTGCCCTGGGATGGAAAAGTTATACCGAAAGAAAATCCCTGGAGGAGACTAAATAATATGAAAAATCTCATTTCCATGAACGATCTGTCCCGGGAAGAAATTCTCGAACTGGTCAGGCTGGCGGGCGACATCGAAGAGGGAAGAATCAAGCCGTCCCTCACAGGCAAGCTCACCGCCCTCCTCTTTTTCGAACCCTCCACCCGCACCAGCTTCTCCTTCGATGCGGCGGCCAAACGGCTCGGCGGTGCCACCATGATCATGTCGGGAACGGGAAACACCTCGGTCAAGAAGGGTGAAACCCTCGCTGACACCCTTCGCACCATCGCCGAGTACGCCGACCTGATAGTGATGAGAAACAGGTTTGAAGGGGCCGCCCGGTATGCTTCGGAGCAGGTGGGGATACCGGTGGTGAATGCGGGGGACGGAGCCAACCAGCATCCCACCCAAGCGCTTTTAGATCTTTACTCCATGGCCAAGACCCAGGGAACCCTGGAGAACTTGACGGTGGGCCTAGTGGGTGATCTTCGGTACGGCCGCACGGTCCACTCCCTGGTTCAAGCCCTGGCCCCCTTCAAACCCCAATTTCACCTTCTCTCTCCCGCCCACCTGCTTCGGGAATTAGACCAAAAAGGCATCCCCTATCATCAATCCGAGAAAATCGACCCCGCCGTACCGGACCTGGACATCATGTATGTCACCCGGATTCAGCGGGAGCGGTTCCCCGACCAGGAAGAATATGAAAAGCTGAAAGGTTCCTACATCATCCGTAATGCCACCTTGGAGAAGGCCAAGAAAAACATGAAGCTCCTCCATCCCCTGCCCCGGGTCGAAGAGATCGCCGCCGAGGTGGACAACTCTCCCCGGGCCTACTATTTCACCCAGGCCAGGAACGGTATGTATATGCGTCAGGCCATTTTATCAAAACTTCTGGAGGTGCTTTAATGAAATAAATGAAGGTAGATGCCATCAAAGACGGTTCGGTGATCGACCACCTTCCCCCCGGAAAGGCCTTGGAAATTGTCAAGATTCTGAAACCGAATCAATCCGCTTCGATCTTACTAGGAACCAATCTAGTGAGTGGTAAAATGGGCTTGAAGGATATTGTAAAAATCGTCAGCCATGAACTGGGGAGGGACGAGCTCAACACCCTGGCCCTGCTGGCGCCGGAGGCCACCCTTACCATCATCAGGGACTACAAGATATACCAGAAAAGCAAGGTAGAGCTGCCCAGCCAAGTGGCGGCCCTTTTCCAGTGCCCCAACCCTAACTGTATTACCAACGCCGAACCGGTGGAATCTCGGTTTCACATCATCCCGGGTCCCCCCAGGGAGATGCGATGCCACTACTGCGAGAAGGTATACCGGGCTGAAGATGTGGTGGAAGGCCGGTTTTAACCCGGTCAAATATGGTGGTTCTTCAGGGGGGGAGGTTCCTTCCGGACCAGGCTTCGGGCCTCCCGAACCACCTTCTCCAGGGGAACCAGCCAGGTTTTTCCGGTTTTACGTTCCATGAATTCAGCGCCGCCCTCCTCCAAGGTTTTGGAGGAAATGACGATCCGGTAGGGGATGCCGATAAGCTCATAGTCCCGGAATTTTGTCCCCGGAGACTCAATTCTATCATCCAGCAGGGCCTGGGCACCCATTTTTTTGTGAAGTTCCAGGGTGGCTTCCCTCACCTTCAAGGACCGGCCGATCCCCATGATAAAGAAGTGGTAGGGGGCCAGATGATGGGGCCAGATGATCCCCCGGTCATCATGGTTGGCTTCCACAATGGCGGTAAGAAGCCGGCCGATGCCGATGCCGTAGGATCCCATATTGGGATAGAGTTTCATACCTCCCTCATCGCGGTAAGAGAACCCCATGGTACGGGTAAAATAATCACCCAGTTTAAAAATATTGCCCAGCTCGATAACCTTGGTTCCCTCAAATCTTTTACCGCAGAGAAAACAGCGGTCGTTTTCCTTCAGGCGCACCAAGTCACCCACCAAGTCACCCTCGAAATCACGGCCGAAATTGGTATTGAGGAAATGAAAACCCTCCCGGTTGGTCCCGGTCACCAGATTGTTCGAGTTGGCCACCGCCTCATCCACCACCACCGGGAGCCCCACCTGTTTGACCCCGATGGGGGTCAGGTACCCCACGGGGAATCCCATCCCCTGTAATTCCGCCGGAGTGGCCAGCCTGATGATGGGTTCCCGCACCAGCCGGGCGAATTTCTCTATGCTGATCTCGTAATCTCCCCGGATAATCGCCATGATAAATCCGCTCCGGGCCTTGTAGATCAGTGTTTTCGTGACCTGGCTCAGGGGAAGCCCTAAAAATTCGGCCACCTGCTGGGAGTTCTCGCATCCCGGTGTCTCCACTTCTTCCAGCGGTTTGGGCCGCTCGGCCACGTAGTTTTTATAACCCAAAGCCACTTCCTGGTTGGCGGTATACCCGCAGGAAGGACAGGAGAGGAGGGTATCCCGCCCTTGGGGGTGGGGATACAGGAATTCATAGGCTTTATGACCGCTGATGGATCCCACCGCCGATTCGGCGGGAATCACCGGAACCTGACAGCGGGAAAAGATCCGCAGGTACGCCTGAAACATCTTGGGAAAGAAGTTGTTCAGATCGGTGAAGTTTCTATGAAACGAGTAGGCATCGTTCATCAGAAACTCCTGGGCCCGGATCAGTCCGTTCTCAAGACGAACCTCGTCCCGGTATTTCCGTTGAAACTGAAAAAGGAAACGGGGAAAGTCGCGCCAGGAGTTCACGCTCAACCGGACCAGCTCCACCATGGGCTCGATATGGCTGGGGGCGGGAACCAATTTACGCCCGGACCGGTCGGTAAACACCACTAACTCCCGGCCCAACACCGAGGCTCTCTCGGTCTTTTCGTAAAGGCTCAGGGGAACCGTCATGGGGAGCCGGACCTCCTGCCCCCCCAGAGCTTCCATCTCTTCCCGGATGATTCGGTTGATATTGTCGATTACCTTAATACCCAGGGGAAGATAGGTGGTGAGGCCCTGTCCGGCAGGACGGATATACCCCCCCTGGAGAAGCAAGGCGTGGCCCGCCATCTTCGTCTTGTGGGGTGCGTCCCTCAGTGTGTTGTTACCCAGCAGGCTTGAATAGAACATCTTGGTCTCCGGTTCCTCTAATATAAGTTAACCCAGCCTAGTTTGCAAGGAAGTTCCTGATCGGGGCTTTCTCTTGCGGATAGACGATTTTCATTGATTCCTCCTCCCTTTTCAATCTAAAATGGAGTCATGAGCGACAGTGCACGGCGTATACACAGCGATTGGTATGAACTGAAAGAGGTCTATGATAACATCTTCTCCCTGGACGAGTACTTAAAGCTCGAAACCCCGCTGCTCGAGGAAGCCAAAAACGCTCTCCGGCTTTCGGTGGAAGAGGGAGTCCTTCAGTATAAGGGCCACCTGCTGCGGACAAGCCGGGAGTTCATCGAAGCCTTAAAATTCGATACACGCCACCTGGACCAGCTGCCCCGGCAGAGCCGGCTCATGTCGCTGCTGCTCTTCATCATCCTGATCCAGAGGCTCTTTACCACCGGGCAGGTTCCCTTAAGCAAACCGGAACCGGTGGACAACAGCATGGTCCAGGAAATGGACGAGAAAGACATCAAGGTCATCATGGAAGAATTGCGCAAAATGGCGGCGGCGGATCCCACCTTCTCGCAAAGACAGGAAGTAAAGACCATCCTCCTTCAATTTAAAATCTACCAGAAAGAGCTGGAAGATCTGAATAAATTAAAGGCAACCATTCCCCGGGAAAAGCTCCCCGGGCTGACTGCGAACTTTAAGAGAACCTTCGAAGAAATAAACCGCAAGATTCAGGATAACTACAATCAGATCATCCAGGAGAAGATTAAGGCCGTTCAGCCCCCTCCGGCGCCGGGAGATCTGAAACAGTACAAACTCAATGAGCTAACTCCCCTCCTGGTAAAACAAGGCGAGACCGCCTCCAAACTCCGGTCCCTATTTCTCTTTGCCGGGGAGGAACGGTTTAACACCCGGGAGCTTTTCGAAAGCGCCCTGACCATAACCAGTCAATTGGAAGAGCTCGTTCGATGGGATAGGACTCAGATGTCCCGATGGGAACCTCGCCCAGGCGGCGAAGTTGTGGTGGCCAAGCGTTTTTCCGAAGAGCTCATCATACGGTTGGGAAAACTGATCGGCAACCGGTAGAGTGTTGCTTGAGAGCGAATAGTACATTGCCGAGAAAACAACAGCTTATCAGTTGATGGTTCATGAAGGATGTCTTAAAATGAAGTCAACCGGGCACCCCCCAAGGATCCCCCTTTCTCACTGAACCCCGGTATTTTCAAAGAAGAGGAGACGAAAATGGCAAAAGGATTCACCCTGGCCTGTTACCCCTGGGTCTATAAGGCTAAATTTTTGGGCGATCATAACTGGAAAGAAGAGTTCGAAGAAAAGCCCCATAAAACCCCAGCCCAAGAAGCGGCCTTAACTGAAGAGGAAAGGGATGTACTCCTGGCCCAACGGAACTCCTTCCCCGACCTTCCCTTGGTGAACTACACAACCCAGTACGGTATGGGTTGTTTTGAGGGCATGAAGGCTTTCCCCCAAAAAGACGGTACCCTGAAACTCTTTAGGCCCGATGAAAACGGAAAACGGATGGCCCGATCCATGGAAGGATTGATGATGCCCTCCTTTCCCGCGGAGATGCTGGTTGAGGCAGCCCGGAAGGTGGTAAGAAACAATGCCGACCTCGGATTCGCTCCCACCTACGATGCCGCCTGGGAGAAAGACAATTTTCTCAGTGGAAACTCCGTTTACTTAAGACCTTTCTCCTATGCGGAACCCGGTATCGGGGTCAACTTGAGCCGATTCCCCTGGGTCATCATCGTGACAACCCCCGTGGGATCTTATTTTTCCGCCGAACATTCTCATGCGGTTACCACCAACATGATTAGAGCCACCAAAAACGGTACGGGATGGATCAAGGCGGACTCCAACTATGTAATCCCCACCCTGGCAAAGAACAAGGCGGTGGCGGAAGGATATATTGAGGCGGTTTTCCTCGATGCGGAGGAGCATAAGTTTGTGGAAGAGGGCTCTTCCTGCAACATCTTCTTTTTTCTGAAGAACGGAACCTTGGTCACTCCAGAGCTGGGAGATACCATTCTCCCCGGTATTACCCGGAAGAGCATCATCACCCTGGCCCGGGAAATGGGTGTCACCGTGGAAGAACGGAAGATTTCCATCGACGAAGCCCTCTCCGAAGCCAAGGAGACCTTTGTAACCGGCACCGCCGCCGGCCTCACCTACTTTGAATCCCTGACCCATCAAGGCAAAAAAGCGGTCTTCAACGATGGGAAAATGGGAGAGCTCTCCACCGAACTGCTGCATACCCTCAAAGGTATTCAATACGGTGCGGTGGAGGATAAGCACGGATGGATGGTAGAAGTCTAATCGGAAAGGCGCTTAACCGAGTGTCCACCGCAGCGGTGGACACTGTTTCTTTTTTTACCTAAAACTGAGTACCCGCCGGTCCACGGGGATATCCCCGTAGATCTGGAGCTGATAATCGGTCAGCGGATAGAGAAGGGTTTTCGTGTTGATATGGGCTAGATTTATGGTACTGCTCCGACGCATGGTTTCCGGATCCCGGGAGAGATAATCAAAGTAGTCGGAGGATCGGGCAAACTGCACCAGCGAGTCAGCGTTCTTCTGAGGGTCTCCCGTGGCCAGGTACAAGCGGTTTAAGGTGACCCCGAGATTGTTGTAGGCCATCATCAGGTTTTCCACCAGGGCCCGGTGTTCTTCTTTCTCTTCAATTAAAAGAACGGGAACCGCCTCCCTCTGACGCTCCAGATGATCAATAAGCTGGGTGTAGTACCCCTGGGCAGAGAAAAAGTCATTCCGCCGATAGAGGGCCGCCGCGGTGGCATAGAGCAGATTAGGATCCCTGGTATAGCCTCCCGCAGAGGAGTAAAACTCATTTAGAGATCTGCGGTAATCTTCCCGGCGAAAGTAGATGTACCCTTTGCGGTAGAGAACCTCCGGAGTGGTGTAAAAGTTTTCCTCCCCCTTGATGTAGAGGTCCAGGGCCGTATCGTAATCTCCCGCCACGTAATAGTAGAGATCCCCCAGGTTAGAATATATCTTTCCAAATTCATCCCGGGGCTCGAGCCGCCGGAGAGCTTTCGCCTCCTCATACCGTTCCAGGGCGGTTCGGTACTCTTTTTCGGCATCCAGGTAATCTCCGTTCTCGTTGAGGATTTCTCCCATCCGATTCCTCGAAAGGATCAGCATTTCCAGACGCTTCCTGGTAGCCGGTTCCTCCCCCTCCAGAAGATCTAAGGTGGTTCTGAGGGCTTGATTTTCTCTCTCCCGGTCCTGCATCCGTTTAAAATAACGGCTGTACTGATAGTATACCTCGGGAAGAAAGGGGTCTACTTCCCGGGCACGGTTGAGTATGGCCATAACGTCGTCGGGCTCATCACGGTCAAGCAGATACTCTGCCAGTTCGGCGTAGGCGTCGGCTTCAATTTCCGCCTTAGGATTGGCCTGAAAAGATTCCTTGATGGCGTTAATTTCCTCGTAGCGGTCCATCCTGATAAGGTACCGAAGCATCCTGAAAAGGTACTGATCTTTCTGACCGTACCTCTGCATCAGCAGGGCATAGTGGTAACGGGCCTCTTCCCACATCTCCGGATCAATTTCATCACCCCACCGGAGATAATTATCGCCCGCTAAAAGAAGGGCCTCCTTGTGGTAGGGCTCTTCATTAAAAATCTGCTTCAGCAGCCCCTCGGCCTCCCGGTATTTTCCCAGGGTTTCCGATTCAAGGCGGGCATAAGCCATCAGGGCCTTAATATCACCCCGATATTCCGGCACGGCTAAAAGCTGCTCGTACTTCTCTTCCGCCAGGGGATACTGTTTCTTTTCCGCCAAGGCTTCGGCATAGGTGAAGTACCACTTCTTGACCCGCCATTTTTCCACCGCCCGGTTAAAATACTCATTCCCTCCCCGGTAATTATCCAGGGAAATCTCTTCAATCCCCGTCCGATACAGAGAGGTGGCGTAGAGAGGAGTATAGACATAGCGGTAAACCAAAAAGGTAAGGGCTCCCATGACGAGGGCTCCCAGAAGAAAAACCCTCAGAATGGGTAAAATGGTATGGCGGAAGACATAAGAGAAGGAGCCTTTCTCCTCCTCGAAGGCCAGGCCGGAAAATTTTTCATACTGGGCGGGGATGGTAATTTTTTCGCCGGTCACCTTGCTGAGAATGACGGCAATCTCTTTCGGCTTGGCTCCGCCGACTAGGGCTTTCAGAACCTTACTTAAGGGTTCTCCGGAGAGTCCCTTCTCACCTATCTGTTCTTCAATGATAAGTTTGAGGTTTCGGGGCATCCGGGAGAGGTTTTCCTTCAACCGGTGGAATTCTTCATCTTTGAGACCGTATTCGTCTTCTGCGAAACCTACTTCATCGATCTGAGCCGCCGCGGCGGAAAAGGAGGGAACCGGACCAAGCTCTGAATCGTCTTCCCCGGCCACATCCTCCAGGCCGAATTGATCCCCCAAATCTCCCAGGTTGAAATCGGAAATATCAAAATCTTCCACCGGTTCATCATCATCCACCGATGGAACCTCGTCTACTTCGCCGTCGCCGAAATCATCCCCGCCGGAAAAACCCGAATCCCCCTCATCATCGGGGGAGGCAAGATCTCCGAACCCCAGGTCCTCGTCATCCAGGGAAAACTCTTCCACCTCGGGCAAATCGGATTCCGGTTCCTCCTCAAACGACCCAACCGGCGAGGATTCCTCGTCGGGTATCCCAAAATCGGAAAGCCCGAATTCCTCAGAATCATCGGAGAGGGTTTCAGACAAATCATCATCCAATTCATCCAGGTCTTCTACCTCATCGAGGGAGAAGTCTTCCGTCTCGTCCAGGGAGAAATCCATAGCCTCTTCGTCGGGAAAATCTTCAAGCCCCCCCGAAGAAGCACTATCTGCGTCTTCTTCGGGTAATTCGTCGAAGGTCCCGGAGGCATCCCCGGAGAAGACATCATCGAAATCTTCTCCCCCGCCCGCTGCCTCTGTATCGGCCACGATAGGGTTACCCGAACCGACATCTTCGCCGAAGTCGGCATCAAACACGTCGGAGAATTCATCGGGAGCGGCCTCCGGGGCGTCATCAAAGCCGAAATCCTCTTCACCCACCTCGGTCCCTTCCGGGTCGGTGATGAGGGATTGGGTCATCTCATCGGAAAAGCTAAAATCATCTTCCTCCGGGAGGGCTTCCTCGGTTTCCCCCTCATCCTCCAGGCCGGGAAGATCTTCGAAGCTAAAATCATCCTCCGCCGGGAGGGCTTCTTCGGTTTCTCCTTCCTCCTCAAGACCGGGAAGATCTTCGAAGCTAAAATCATTCTCCGCCGGGAGGGCTTCCTCGGTTTCCCCCTCATCCTCCAGGCCGGGAAGATCTTCGAA
>CAYYNJ010000041.1:0-13661 GCA_964472775.1 uncultured Spirochaetaceae bacterium | reverse complement strand
GGCTTCGGCCGCTGGGGCACTTCCGACCCCTGGTTAGGGGTTCCCGTATCGTGGCCCCAGAGATCCGGGGCCGGGGCGATCATCGAGTGTACCCTGCCGGAGATGAACCCCGACCTCAGCCAGGGGTCGCATTTTTTTCATAACCTTTCCAGCCGGCGGATCCCCTATTTTTGCGTGGAGACCCGGGGCAGCGATAGGGTGGATTGGGAAAAGCTCGAAGGGTTCGAAAGCCGTTTCGAAGGACGGTTTGTCCGGCATGTAATCTGCCCCGGTAATTTGAACATCCTGGCGGACGGCCAGCGCCGCCGGGGAGGAGTTTTTCTATGAGTACCCCCGCTAAGATAGAACGCGAAATCGTCGACATGCTCAACGAGCGGGCCAAGGAGCTTAAGTGCCTCTACCGCATCGAAGAACTCATCGGGGATGGGGGTTTGGAATTCCACGAAAAGCTTAAAAGCATCATCCGGGAGATCCCTCAGGGCTGGCAGTATAGATCCCTCTGCCTGGTAAAGCTGGATCTGGAGAACCGTACCTACCAGTCGGAAGATTTTCGGGTGACCCCCTGGGTTATCCGGTCTCCCATCCTGGTGGATAACCAGGAAATCGGCAAGATTGAGGTGTATTACCGGGAGAACATCCGGCAGGGCAATATCTCTCCCTTCCTGCCGGAGGAGCAGAAGCTTCTTAACTCCATCGCCGAGAGAATCGGTCAGTTTCTTTCAGAAAAAAAGCTGAAGGAGACCATCGAGCGGCTCAACCAGGCAAAAACCGCCCTGGGCACGGAAGATAAAAAGAAATGGCAGGTGATCTTAGAGCTTCTCGAACAGATCGATGTGGTTCTCTACCGTAAAATTACCCGGAAGATGCTCAATCACCTTTGCTGGATCGGTTCCTCCGAAGCCCGGAGCATCCTCCAGTTTGTAGGACGGAACAAGGATGTGTCGGTCACCGAATCCACCACCGAATCCAACAGTCCCATTGTAAAAATGTCCACCGCCTCCATCCACAACATGGGGCCCCTGGTTTTTCCCATCGCCGAGAAAATTCTCAGTGAACAGGAGGTGGTGAACCTGGTGCAGAAGTGGAGTAACGATGAGAAGGTCAATTTCCTCATCAAGGCCTTGGAGGTCCCGGAAACCTCCCTGGGAGAAATTTCCGATGCGGTGTACCGCTATTACCACATGGAAGAAAAAAAAGAGATCTCTGCACCGTCCCGGATCAACCTGATCTCTCTGCTGCTCCGCCGGGTTTTTACCGAACAGACCGATCTCATCTCCATCGCCAAAAAATACGTCACCATAGAGGACTTCTATCCCATCCTGCAGCAGACCATCTACCGGTCCAGCTGCCAGGGAAAGCTGGGAGGCAAGAGTACCGGGCTGTTCATGGTGGAGCAGATAGTGAAGCGTCACGTGCCCGAGGAGGAGGGAGACTTTCCCGTCAAGGTCCCTAAAACCTGGCACATCGCCTCGGGCATCATGAACCATTTCATCCTCCTGAACAACCTGGAAGAGATATACGAGCAAAAATTCAAACCCGTGGAAGAGATTCGCGAGGAGTATCCTAACATCATCCAGATCTTCAAGAGCTGCAACTTTCCTCCGGGGATCATCAAGGATCTCAATCATGCCCTGGATGAATTCGGGGAATCCCCCATCATCGTCCGCAGTTCCAGCCTCTTAGAAGATCGGCTCGGGGCGGCCTTTTCAGGGAAGTATAAGAGCCTCTTTCTGGCCAATCAAGGATCCAAACAAGACCGCCTGGGGGCCCTGCTTGACGCCATCGCCGAGGTGTACGCCTCCATGTTCGGCCCCGATCCCATCGAATACCGGGCGAAAAAAGGGCTCCTGGATTTTAAAGAAGAGATGGCCATCATGATTCAGGAGGTGGTGGGGGCCCGGGTGGGACCCTACTATCTTCCCGCCTTCGCCGGGGTGGCCTTCAGCAACAACGAGTTCCGCTGGTCTCCCCGGATCACCCGGGAAGACGGCCTTCTCCGCGTGGTCCCCGGTCTGGGCACCCGGGCGGTGGACCGCCTCAGCGACGACTATCCCAAGCTGATCGCCCTGGGACAGCCCCAGCTCAACGTGAACATTTCCGCCCAGGACATCCAGCGCTACTCCCCCCAGGCCCTGGACCTGATCAACATGGAAACCAACAGCTTCGAGACCATTCCCCTCTCTCTTCTGCTGAAGAACCACGGAGAGATATTCCCTTTTGTGGAGAAGCTGGTGTCGGTTTATCAGGAGGACCACCTTGTCTTTCGCCCGAAAATCCAGATAAATTTTCTCACCGATGATCTGGTTGTCACCTTCGACGGTTTGGTGAAACAGACCCGGTTCGTCCAGCAGATGAAGAGAATCATCGACGGAACCCGCCGGTGTCTGGGGTATCCGGTGGACATCGAGTTTGCCTGTGACGGGAAGTCCCTCTACCTGCTGCAATGCCGGCCCCAGAGCGACGGAGCGGTTCATACCCCGGCTTTCATCCCCGAAGACACCCCTGAGGATGACATCCTCTTCACCGCCGGTAAATTCGTTTCCAACGGAATCATTCCCGATATCACCCACGTGGTGTACATCGATCCCGACAAGTACGGAGAACTGGAAAACCGGACAACCCTGCTGGATGTGGGGCGGGCGGTGGGAAAACTCAATTCCCTGCTGCCCCGCCGGCAGTTCATCCTTATGGGCCCCGGACGCTGGGGCAGCCGGGGCGATATTAAGCTGGGGGTGAGCGTGACCTACTCGGATATCAGCAATACCGCCCTGCTGGTGGAGATAGCCCGGAAGAAGGGCAGTTATGTGCCGGATCTCTCCTTTGGCACCCATTTTTTCCAGGATCTGGTGGAAGCCTCTATCCGCTATCTGCCCCTCTATCCCGACGAAGAGCCTAACCGTTTTGATACCGCTTTTTTCCGGCGGTCGAAAAATCTTCTCTCCAGCTTGATCCCCGAATTCGGTCACCTGGAAGACGTGGTCTTCGTTATCGACGTCCCCCGGGAAACCCGGGACCGTATCCTGAGAATCCAGATGAACGCCGAATTAGACAAGGCCATGGCGTATTTTACCCCGCCGGCCAAAGCGGGTTCTTCTCAGGCTCCCTTTATCCCCCAGGAGGCTGGACCGGAGGTTAACTATTGGCAGTGGCGGGAAAAAATGGCCGAGAAGATCGCCGCGGACTTAGATTTCGAAAAATTCGGTGTCCAGGCCTTCTACCTTTTCGGCAGCACCAAGAACTGTACCGCCGGAATGGGGAGTGATATCGATATCCTGATTCATTTTATCGGCGATCAGGCCCAGCGGGATCTGCTGTTGAATTGGCTCGAAGGGTGGAGCCGCTGTCTGGCGGAGATCAACTACCTGAAAACCGGGTATGTCAGCGACGGACTCTTGGATGTCCATCTGGTCACCCCGGAGGACATCAAGAAGAAGACCAGTTTTGCCGTGAAGATAAACGCCGTTTCCGATGCCGCCCGGCTCATGAGAGAGAGGTCCGGTGACTGAAGCGGTTTTTGTCTCGGACCTGCACGGCCGCCGGAGGGAGTACGAAAAGCTTTTCGACCTGATTCGGCAGGAACCTCCGTCCCTGGTTTTTCTGGGGGGCGACTTACTGCCTCATGAGATGCTCTCCCGGCGTTCCCTGGACCCGCTCCGTGACGATTTCATCTCCGGCTTTTTAGCGGGGGAGTTCCGCAGGCTTAAAGAAGACCTGGGGAGCCGTTATCCCCGGGTCTTTATCATTTTCGGCAACGATGATCCCCGGTTTGAAGAAGCGGCCCTGATCGCCAACGGTATCGGCGGGCTATGGACCTATCTCCACCAACGCCGGGTTTTTGTGGGGGATTACGGGATCTACGGATACGCCTGCGTTCCTCCCACCCCGTTTATGCTGAAAGATTGGGAACGGTTCGACGTTTCCCGGTTTGTGGACGTGGGGTGTGTTTCGCCCCTGGAAGGGACCCGAACCATGCCGGTCTCCCGGGACGAGGTGGAATACGGCACCATCGCCGCGGATCTTGACCGCCTGGCCGGGTCCGATGATCTCTCCCGGGGGATCTTTCTGTTCCACTCGCCCCCCTATGACACGCCCCTGGATCTGGCGGATCTGGGAGGCAAGATGGTAGACCATGCGCCCTTGGATCCCCATATCGGCAGCATCGCCATCCGCCGGTTCATTGAGGAGCGCCAGCCTCTGGTCACCCTTCACGGCCATGTCCATGAATCTTACGAGCTGTCGGGGGAGTGGCGGATCCGGATGGGGGAAACCTGGGCCTTTTCCGCCGCCCACCGGGGGCCGGAGCTCTCGGCGGTGCTCTTTTCCCTGGAGAACCCCGGGGCGGCCCGGAGGATCAGCCTGTAACCGGTCCCCGGGGTCGTTTCTTTCCGATGTTCTACCTGCCCGAATCTCCGGGAAAATAGCCAAACCTCAATTCCTCCTCTTGCCTGCGGTGATAATTATTACTAACTTCAATTCCGAGAGATAAACCTGGAGGTGGTCTTAAATGAGCGGGAGAAGGGAAGAGGCTGTTTTAGGCGGCGGTTGTTTCTGGTGCATCGAGGCGGTTTTCAAGAGAGTTCCCGGAGTGCTGAGCATCGAGCCGGGCTATGCCGGGGGACGGAGTGAACACCCCACCTACGAGGCGGTTTGTACCGGCATGACCGGCCACGCCGAGGTGGTTAAAATCGCTTTTGATCCGGATCAGATATCCTACAAGGCCGTCCTGGATCTGTTCTTTCAGGCCCACGATCCCACCACCCTCAACCGACAGGGTGCGGATGTGGGAACCCAGTACCGGTCCATCATCCTCACCCAGGGGGACGATCAGGACAAGCAGGCCCGGCAGGCCGTGGAGGCGCTGGACCGCTCGGGTACCTACGATCAGGCCCTGGTCACGGAAGTTGTCCCCCTGACCCGGTTTTATCCCGCCGAAGAGTATCACTTCAACTACTACGACAGGAATCCCCGTCAGGGCTACTGCGCCGCGGTGCTACGGCCCAAGCTGAAAAAGCTGGATCTGCCGGTGGAGCCGCTGAAGACAAAATCCGGCTAAACCGCAGTATTTTACGCCACCGTGGGAAACACCGGCTAAATTGCTAGGGTTTTTCCTTCCCGGTGCTTTTTTCCTCATCCTTCAGGGCCGTCAACAGCTGCAGTCCCGGCGGCCGAGCCTGCCCGGAGGTGCTCTCCAACAGCTTCTGGAGTTTCTCCGGATCCTGAATCAGGTTGAACAGCTCTGACTGGGTGCGGGCCAGGGTATCCAGGTCTTTCTGATCCACCTGGATGGGTTGGAAGTACTCGGACTGCATGAACCGGTTCAGCTGGCCCTGGAGGCCCTTGAAGATGCCGCTTTCCAGGAAGCTGGACAGCCAGGGAAAGCTGTCCTTGTCCAAGCCGGGGGCCGGATCATTGCGGTCCACCGCCTCCCCCAGGGTGTCCAGGTCGGCGTTGATGGCCTCCCGCTGGCGGTCATCCAGGGAAAGAGAAGCTAACTGCTTCCTTAGCCGGGCGATCAGGCGGTTCTTCTCCTGCAGGGTCTCCTGGTATTCCAGTTCCAACTTGTTCTGCCGGCCCTTCATGTAAAGCATGTAGGACTGCTGTTGCGCATGGAAGCGAGCCGGGCCAGGACATCGTTATCCAGGCTGTAGGGATACCGCACGGTATGGTCGATTTCTCCCCAAGCCTCCTCGAAGAGGGTTCGCACCTGCATCTCGATGACAAAACGGCGCCGGTTGGGACTGGTGGACAGGGTGTAATGCACCGATCGGTAGCCAAAGGCATGGAATTCCACACCGCATTGATTCTCCCGGTAAAAATCCAGGATCCGCTCCGAATCCCCTTCCCGGACGTAGGCCACCGGCTGCTCCGCCAGCTCCCAGTGCGCCGTGAGATAGCGGTGAATCCGGATCCAATCTTCCTTGAACAGGTGTAAGGCCCGGATTCCGATAAGATCGGTGATACGCTCCTGGTAATTGTCCAGGGTTATGGAGATCTCAGGATTTTCCAGCCGCTTCCGTACAATCTTGGAGATCAGGTGATCCGGATCCTTCAGGCGGTAGTTGATGGCATGGACGATCTTGTTCTTCAGGATGATGTCCACCGGGTGTCGGGCAATGGTTTCCAGGTCCGGCAGCTGCCTTTTGTAGTCTTCGGAGATTGCCGTGAGTTCATCCCAATTCAGGCCTGATTGCCGGAATTGCTCAGGGGTAAAACGAAAGGTCTGCAGAAAGGTGTTAAAATCCATTTCAAGAAGATACAAAGAAACCCAGAGAATCGTCCATACCGAAAGGGAATCTGTCGGCGGCGGGTTTTTCATCAAAGCCTCTCGCCGGAGGCAAGAGGCTTTTAAACCGGTATTCCCGGGGGTTAGATGATTCCCAGGGGGATGAGGAGGGCCAGGAGCAGGGCATCCAGGACAACCAGGGTGCCGATGAATCTCTTTTGGAACCGGGGACTGGCGTCGGGGACGTAACAGGCGGCGAGGAAGAAGGGGATGTAGGTGGTGATAAACACGGGGAGGGCGCCCCACCACTTATAGACCCAGATAAACGCCGGGGTCCATGCCAGAAATATTTCCACCACCGAGAAAAGCAGCGCCATGCCCAGGGTTACCGCCATTTTGCTGGAGATTCCCTTCCCCTGGGCCCCGGCAAAGAGCCTCTTGTTTCTGTCATCGGGAAGGTGTTTGAAGGCGATGATACCGGCGATGGCGAACATCATCGATAATTCCCAGGAGACGCCGATGAGCAGGACAAAGGATGAAGACTCATTTGAGACGGTCCACAGGGCATACCCGCTGGTGCTGGCAATGATGGCGTTCATTATCTCATAGAACCAATGGACGGCGTACAACGATATACCGGCTATGACCGCTTTGTAGTTCTTGTTCTTTATTTCTGTCAGGTAAACATAGAACACCACGGCAAGGAGGGCGATGAAGGTCCATTGGAAATTTCCAGGATCTCTTACCAGGACGGCGTCGGCCATAACTTTTCGGAGGGGATCACCAAACAACATACTTATTATCTCCTTTCATATTTATCCTCGGGCATCCACCCGTAAGATTCTCTCGGTTATTCAGTCCCGGGTGATGCTTGAGAGCACCGCCTCGAAACTGAAGTCAATCATATCTTCTCTGATGATGTTTTTAAGCAGTAAGAAATCGGCTTTGAGATGACACATTCGGATTATCCCGGTAACACTGCCCCACAGATAGAGAACCGTTTTTTCCTTATCAATGTTAGGATCAATCGAACCTTCTTCGATGCCCTGATCAACCAACCGGTATAATTTAGCGTTGATACTCTCGCTCAGGGCAAAAATATCGTGAAAAACCCGAGGAGTATCCTCATCATCCAGATTCATATTGATGTGGCCGATCATGCCTTCGAAATAGACGGGTATTTCTTCATCCATCTTAACAAGAAGATGGCACATGCTTCGAAACATCTCTTTAAATGAGCCTCCCTCCTTGAGCACCCCGGCAAACCCGTCGTCGATTTCGGCCACATGGCGGCAGACGAGGCTGAAAAATACCGCCTCTTTGCTGGGAAAATAGGCATACACCGTGGTCTTTGAGTAATCCGCCAGTCGGGCGATCTTATCCATGGTGGTTGTTTCGTAACCCGCTTTCCGGAACAGCCTGTCCGCCGCCCTGAGGATGTTGCTCCTGTTGAATTCTTCCCGTCGTTTTCTGTTCATATGGTACACCTGCTGTACTGTAAGTACAGTTGATTATAACCGAGGTTACCCCGGACAGGTCAAGTTTTTTTCTTATTTCAGGGAGACTTCCGGCCCCATTTACAAAGCCCCCCTTCTATATTACTGTTTCTTCATGACTGAATTTGGATTTATCGGAGCCGGCAACATGGCCTACGCCATGGCCGGCGCCCTGCTTTCTTCCGGAGACGGGCGGGCTGTGTCTGTTTATGATGTTTCGGCGGAGCGGATCGCCGCGGTGAAAGAGCTGCTTCCCCGGGTTCAACCCCGCGGGTCTGTGGACGAATTAACCGCCGCCGCGGATGTGGTGGTGCTGGCGGTGAAGCCCCAGGTGATGCCGGCGGTGATGGCCGACCTATCTCGCCTTCCCGAAGGACTCACGGGCTCCCGGGGCCCCCTGTACGTCTCCATCGCCGCGGGGCTTCCCCTGTCGTTTTTTCTGAAAACCCTTCCCCGGGCCCGGATTGTACGGGTCATGCCCAATACCCCCGCCCTGGTGAGGCAGGCCGCTTCCGGCTACACCCCCGGCCCCGGGGTCACCGCCGGGGATCTTGAACTGGTGAGACTGCTGCTGGAATCGGCGGGCCGGGCGGTCCAGGTGGAAGAAGCGCTTCTCGATGCGGTCACCGGCCTCAGCGGGTCGGGCCCCGCCTTTTTTGCCCGTATCGCCGAGGCGTTTATGGAAGCCGGAGAGGCCCAGGGACTGAGCCCCGAAGCGGCCCGGATTCTGACCCTTCAGACCATGAAAGGCACCGCCGAGCTGATGGAAGGGCAGAACCTTGATCCCGAGGAATTGGTTCGGATGGTCAGTTCCCCCGGAGGCACCACCGTGGCGGGGCGGGAGGTTCTGGAGGCCTCGGATCTGAAAACCATCCTGGCCGCCACGGTAAACCGGGCGGTGGAACGGAGCAAGGAGTTGGGAAAATGACCCTGAGAGAGCGAACCGCCGAAGCGAAGAGGGCGGGGCGGATCACCGCCACCCTGGATGACAAGATACGTAACAAAGCCCTGGAGTCCATGGCCCGGGAGCTTACCGAAAATATCCCCCTGATCCTTGACCATAACCGGCGGGATCTGGAAAACGCCCGCCAAGAGGGTCTGGGGGGGGCGCTGTTAAAGCGTTTATCCCTGACGGAGGAAAAGATCCGCGAGATGGCCCGGGGGGTGGAGAGTGTGGCATCCCTGGACGATCCCCTGGGGCGGCGGAGCCTGCACCGGGAGCTGGATGCGGGACTGGAGCTGGAACGGATCTCCGTGCCCATCGGCCTCATCGGCGTCATTTTCGAATCCCGCCCCGATGCCCTGGTGCAGATCGCCAGCCTCTGCGTTAAATCGGGAAACGCCCTGATCCTCAAGGGGGGCAAAGAGGCGCTGAACTCCAACCGGATCCTTCACGAGCTTCTCTACCGGGGGATGCTGAAGGTTTCAGAGCGGTTTGAACACAGCCTGATGCTGGTGGAAACCCGGGAAGAGATCGGGGAACTATTAGCCCTGGATGAGTACATCGACCTGATGATTCCCCGAGGCTCCAATGCCCTGGTTAGGTACATCATGGACAACACCAAGATCCCCGTCATGGGCCACGCCGACGGCATCTGTCACGCCTACCTGGATAAATACGCCGACCCCGAAAAGAGCCTGCCCCTGATCCGGGATTCCAAATGCCAGTATCCGGCGGTCTGCAACGCCATCGAAACCCTGCTCATCCACAAGGACAGGGTTGACCTTCTTCCCCGGATTCAGGAAATCCTGAAGGATGTGGAACTTCGGGGGGATGAGACGGTGCGCCGGTTGATCTCCTGTGCCGCCGCATCGGACCAGGACTGGGATACCGAGTATAACGACCTGATCCTGTCGGTGAAGGTGGTGGATACCATGGAAGAGGCCATCGGCCATATCAACCGCCACGGCAGCGGTCACACCGATCTCATATTAACCGAGAAGGAGCATCGGGCCGAACGGTTTCAGGCCCACGTGGATTCAGCCTCGGTGATGTGGAACTGTTCCACCCGCTTCGCCGACGGCTTCCGCTACGGATTCGGCGCCGAGGTGGGCATATCCACCGGCAAGATCCACGCCCGGGGTCCTGTGGGCCTCGAGGGCCTTACCATCTACAAATACCGCCTCAAGGGTAACGGCCATCTGGTGGCCGATTACGCCCAGGGGCGCAAGAGTTTTACCCATAAGGATCTGTAAATGAAGATACTCATCAAGATCGGCACCGCCCTGATCAGCAGGGAAAACCGCATTGCCAAGGATTGGCTGGAAAGAAAAGTGGACCAGATGGCCATGCTCTACCGGGAGGGGCACCAGATTACCGTGGTCTCCTCGGGAGCGGTGGCGGCGGGGATGGAGATTCAGGGGCTGCGTCACAGACCCACCGAATCGCTGGACCTGCAGCTCCTCTCGGGGCAGGGCCAGATCCACTTAAGCAAGTACTATAAAGACATGTTCAAGGAAAAGTACATTTTTACCGCCCAGGTACTTTTGACCCATCACAATTTTACCACCGCCGGCGAGGTGGATACCCTGGTGAACATCCTCAACGAATACATGAACCGGGGCGTCATCCCCATCATCAACGAGAACGACCTGATCAACAAGGAAGAGTTTGACCGGGAGGGGGCGTTTTCCGACAACGATATCCTGGCGGCCCTGGTGGGCCGGGCGGTGCAGGCGGATCTGGCCTTGATTTTGACCAACGTGGACGGGCTCCATTCCGCCGACCCCACCCGGGACAAGTCTGCCCAGGTCATTCCCGTGGTGGAAGAAATCACCCCGGAGATACGCCGTATGGCCAGCACGGGAAAGAGTGCCCTGGGAATGGGAGGGATGCTTTCCAAGGTGGAGGCCGCCCAGATCCTCACCGATGCGGGGATTAAAACCATGGTGGCCAACGGGAATTACAGCCTTCAGGATATTCTGGAAGACCAGGTTCCTCGTACCGTTTTTCTGCCCCGGCCTTTTAGAAGCTGAAGCCGCCGCCGCGGCGGGAGCCGGCGGAAAGGGCCGGGGTCTCCGGGCCTCCGGGCGGGACGATTCCCCTCCGGCGGGACCGGTTCCCCGTCGCTCAGGGCAGCTGCGGCGGGTCGGAATCCTGGAGTGACCCGGCCGCGGCGGCTACGCGGAAAAGGTTCCTCCGTCCCTCTTTCCCCGCCGGTTCGAGAATCTCTAATTTTTTCAGCAGGTAGGTCATCTGCCCCGCCAGCCGCATCCGGCCCCGGGCGGGGAGGCCCTTCAGTTCTTCCGCCACTTCCCGGTTGCCGAAGGGGGAGGGAAGACCCTCCGGGAGGAGCCCCAGGTAATCCCGGGGGGATTCAAAGAGGTGGCGTTCGGTTACCTCAATAAGCCGGCGGTCTTCGATGGACACACCCTTCCTCCGCCAGCTGCCCCGGCCGTCATCCCGGCGGATTTCTTCCTGCTTTACCATGAGAATCTCTACGGTCAGGTTGGGATGGCTCAGCAGCTCCGCCAGGTAGAGCAGCTCCGCCGCCGCCAGGGCGGGACAGCCCCGCTTGGGGGAACGGCGGCTCGATTTCAGTTTTCCGCCATCCTCGTCGTAAAGGCTGATGGTGGTTTCCACCGCCACGGGGTGAACCAGCCGGACCGGGTGTTCTTCCAGGAGGGCGGTCAGTTTTCTCCTCATCCCCGAAAATCCGCCGGTCTGAATCTCCACGATTCCCTCCGGGGCCGCCACATCCACCACGTATCCCGAAACCTTCTCTTCCACCAACGATCCCGGGGTGGAGTAGAGGAGCTTCAGCTGCCGGTGGAGGCTTTTCTCGTTGAGTCCCCCGATGTGGGGGGAGGATTCTTCCATGGTGTCAGCATACCTCATCTCCCCGGGGCGGGCAAGCGGGAGGAGGCGCCAGGCCGCGTCTCAAGACCCTCGCCGGTATGCCATTCTCAAGCCCCTTAAAAAAGAGGCCCCCCGGGGAAAAACCGGGGGGCCCCGTGGTCTAGACCTTTAAATTCTCTAGTAATCCTGCCCCATGATGTACTCTTTCAGGTACTTATTCTCCAGTTCCACCGCATCCAGGAGGTTCTTGATGGCATCGCCGATGGAAAGCATCCCCAAGAGCTTGCCGTCCTCCATGACGGGAAGATGGCGGATCTTTTTCTCCGTGAAGATCTTCATGGCGGTTTGTAGAGGATCACCCGGTTTGAGGGTTGTGAGGTGCGCCAGGGGCGTCATCATCTTCTTCACCGATTGCTCTTCCATTTTGGAGAGCAGGTCTCTCTCGGTCACGATTCCCGCCACCTCTTTGCTGCCGTCCAGAACCATCAGGGCGCCGATATGCTTCTCGTTCATCAGCTCCCGGGCCTGTTGAAAGGAACCGTCGATGGAGATGGTGATCACTTCGTGCCCCTTCTTTTTAACTATTTCGCCTACGTTCATTTATGTTCCCCCTATTCTTTTAGTCTGCCTATAGGCTTCTCTACTTCATATTATAATGGGTGTGAAGCAGGTGGTGGGAAACTTTTCCCAATGGTTTATCAAGAAAATGCTCATAAAGCTCCAAAACGGCGCTGTTCAAATGAGATTTTCTGATTTCTTTCCCCTCATCCTCCCGGTAGATGGCGGCAATCCGGGCTTCCCGGGTCTTGTCTTCGGTGAACCGGGGCTGTCCTCCCCCGCCGATGCATCCACCGGGACAGGTCATGATCTCAACGAAGTGGTAGGATCGGCTGCCGTCCCTCAGTCCTTTCAGCACCGAAGCGGCGTTGCCCAACCCGTGGGCCACCGCCACCTTAAGCTCCACTCCGTCCAGGAATTTCCAGTCCGGCAGGGGATCGGTGATGGTCAGGGCCGCTTCTTTAACCCCCTGCAGACCCGTCACGGGGGTAAGACGCAGGTTGTTCAGGGGAACTTCCCGGCCCGTCACCAGTTCGTAGGCGGTCCGTACCGCCGCCTCCATGACCCCGCCGGTGTTGGCGAAGATGTCCGCCGCGCCCGACGAGAGGCCCATGGGATTGTCCATGATTCCGTCTTCCAGGTCCGTGAAGATGAGCCCCGCGCTCTTGATCATCCGTCCCAGCTCCCGGGTGGTAAGGACGTAGTCCACGTCGGCAAAACCGCTGTCGGTCATTTCGGGTCTCTGGGCCTCAAACTTTTTCGCCGTGCAGGGCATCACCGAAACCACCACCATGTCCGCCGGGTCAATTCCGGCTTTCTGGGCATAGTAAGTCTTGGCCACGGCGCCGAACATCTGCTGGGGGCTTTTGCAGCTGGAGAGGTTGGGCAGGAAGTCGGGGAAGAACCCCTCGGCGTAGTTGATCCAGCCGGGGGAACAGGAGGTAAACATGGGCAGGGCCACGGGTTTTTGGTCCACCAGGGCGGTCTTAAGCCGGGTCAACAGCTCGGTACCCTCCTCCATGATGGTCAGGTCCGCGGCGAAGTTGGTATCGAATACGGCGTCAAAGCCCATTTCCCGCAGGGCGGTAACCATCTTACCCGTCACCAGGGTTCCCGGGGCCAGGCCGAAGCACTCTCCCAGGGCGGCCCGGATGGCCGGCGCGGTCTGTACAATCACATGTTTGTTCGGGTCATCGAGGGCCTCCCATATCTGCGGGATATGGGTGCGCTCAGTGATAGCGCCGACAGGGCAGACCGCGGCACACTGCCCGCATTGCACACAGACGACGTCGTCGAGGTTCTGGGCGAAGGCCGGTCCGATGACCGTTGCATATCCGCGATTCTGTGCCGCAAGGGCGCCGACGTTCTGGACCGCTTTGCAGACCTCCATGCAGCGGCGGCATTTGATGCACTTTCCCGAATCACGGACCAGGGCAGGGGTGCTTTCGTCCTGATACCGTTTCGGTTTTTCCCCCTCGTACTTCAGCCCCCTTACGCCGAGTTTATTGGCCAGGGCTTGAAGTTCGCAGTCCTCTCCCCGTTCACACAGTTGACAGTCACCCTCGTGTTCGCTGAGAAGGAGTTC
>CAYYNJ010000040.1:0-13679 GCA_964472775.1 uncultured Spirochaetaceae bacterium | reverse complement strand
CGACATGGCCCGGAAGCTGCTTTTTATCTTTTTGCCCCTGGCGGTACTGGCGGGTCTCTTCGTCTATTACCTCAAGGACAGGACCCTCACCCGGATTCAGGGTTGGGCCATAGCCGGGATCCTGGGCGGCGGTGTGGGGAATATCATCGACCGTATATTCCGGCCCGAAGGGGTGGTTGATTTTCTCGATTTCCGGTTTTACGGTCTCTTCGGTTTGGAAAGATTTCCCACCTTCAATGTGGCCGATTCCAGCGTGGTGGTATGCGGGATCCTTTTAGTGATCAGCTTTATTGTTGAAGAGCGGCTTCGGTCCCGGACGGGGAGGTAGGGGATGAATAAAAAGACAAACACCGTTCTGTTTCTTTTGGGTGCCACGGTTTTTAATCTGCTAACTGTTTTTATTCTTTTGACCCTGGGGATAATATTGGTTTCTTTTGTCCTGCAGGGGAAAGACCCCGGGGGTATGGGAAGCCTGCTTCTCTTCCTTGTTTTTCTTCTTTCCGTGGGGGGATCTTTCTTCATTTATCACCGGGCAGTCAAATATCTTTCCCGGAAAATTGATATCGAACGCTACTTCGATCCCCTGATCAAACCCAGGCGTTCCCGTTAGGAAGTTGTCAGGTCGGTGCTGTAGATTTCCACCCTGTTCCGCCCGTTTTCCTTTGCTTTATAAAGAGCCGAGTCGGCAGACCATATCAGCTCCTCGATGGTCTCTTTTCGATTCAGCGATGAAACGCCGATGCTGACGGTTACGGAGGAGCCGCTGATGGGTTGCTTTTCCACCGCTGCCCTAATTCTTTCGGCGTACTGCATGAGGCTCTGCACATCTTCAAACGTAGTCATTATCAGAAACTCTTCTCCTCCATACCGGAAAAGACTGTCGTTTTTTCTGGTGGAGTCGGAGAGCTGTTGAGCTATCCCTTTAAGTACCTCATCGCCGGCATCATGACCGAGAGAGTCGTTTATCTTTTTAAAGTGATCGATATCACACAACAGTACGGCGAGGCGGCCGGCGCCGCTTCTTGTTTCCCGCAATTTCTGCTGGAACAGGGGAATGATATAATTACGGTTCAGCAGGTTTGTCAGACTGTCATGAGCGGCTTTCTTTTCCAGCCGCCCCTGAATGACCTTTTTAAAAAGGACAATTACCAGCAGAAGAATGAGAATCGAAATAAAGACAAGAAAAGATACCAGGTACTGCATCATGAGATAGCGGAGGGCTTTTAATTCTACGGTTGCCACAACCAGATTGGCCTGTCTCCAAAGATGTTCACTGGTTTCGAAGAATCTCTCTCGATTCGTATCATGGAAACAGCCCTTTACCTCCTCCCAAAGGACCGTTAGTTCCTCCAGGGCTTTACGGTCTTCATCCGTAAAGATGGTGTCTTTTTTCTCCATATAGTCTTTAACCAGGGCTAACCCTTCTTCAGTTTTAGCTATTTCATCGGCTGCGTCTTTGTTCATCAGAATAAGCTTGGCGATGCGCTGGGTCCCTCCGCGGATTTTGCCTGATTCATTGATGAGGGGCGACAAGTCTCTGACGGTACTCTGAAGATAGAGAAATCCCGTCACGGAGAGCGACAGGATTATAACGATAAAAGCAACGATGAAGAGAATAAAATTAGAGTCCCGGGAGATTATTGTTCTCTGCTTTTTCATTGAAGATGCTCCTGAGTCTCAACTATCCGGAGAAGGGTAATGATCAATATCCGTCGGACATGGAGCGGTTGATATCTCTTTTGTAGAGTTCGCTGTACACAAAACCCCGGTTTTTCAGGCTTTCCCTGAGTTCATCGGTGAAGGGAATATGCCGCCAGAAGATGCCCCTGACTTCCCTATCCAGTTTCTGAGTTCCCTCACTCTCTTTGGTTATCCAGAGATAGTAGTCCTGGATAAAAAACTCTTTCACATCACCCCGCATCTTGCGCCCGGAGAACCATTGATAGTAGTGACCCGTTAAACCCTCTTCCATCCAGTAATGCTGGGCTTTCTCTTTGGCCACCTGCCACCGAAGATCCCCCAGGGCAAACACCACCGCCTCGTGCAGGTTTTTGGGATAGAGGGGAATGGCGACCCGTCCGCGGCTGGTGGCCCGGTTAAACTTTTCGAAGGGTTCCCAGCAGATCCCCCGTTCACCGTAGGAAGGGAGGAGAATCACATGGGGAACGATCCTGTTGGTCTCTCTTTTAAAGGTGCGCTTGAAAACCCCCGGATCAACCTGCTCCACCCGGGCCATCTCCATGATCACGTTTTCTCTGGTGGCGATTTCCCTCAGGTTGGCCCTGAAGTACTGCTTCATGAGAATGGGGAAATGATTGCCCTGGCGCCCCACGCAGAGCTTAGCCATCTGCCGGACGCTGTTGAACTCGGCGGTGACCACGCCCTCATCCACCTGCATGCTCACCCCTTCTTCTTTCGCCTTATCCCGCAGTTCTTTATAACTCTGGTCGTACCGCTCCATTTCAAGATAAAGGCGGGTCAGTTCTCTATCGATGTTGTTGAGCTCCCGCAGCAGGTTTCCGATCTCCGAAAGGGCCCGGCGCTGTTCGGCGCTGTACCCCTCTTTCAACTCCGGGATATCGGACCGGCTGGGGTGGTCCATCAATGTTTTCAAGTGGCTCAGGATGAGGTTCTCGCAACTCTCCAGGGTTCCCACCCGGTTCCGGATGACGCCTATTTGGATATCCCGTTGGCCCTTTGCTTTTTCCAGCTGGGACTGAACCTTGGTTCCTGCGGCGGGCTTCCGTTGTTTTGTTTCGTCGGTGGCGGAGGGATTAATCTGACCCCGGGCGACCTTCACAATCCATTCGTCGACATAGTGAATCGGTTCCCCCGTTTCGTTTTCTTCGGGGATCACCGCTATCATATGCCTTTGTTCCGGAGTTACTACGATGGGAAGCAGCAGGCCGAAGCGGATCATGTAGAGCTTTGGTCCTCCGGCGTTGGCGTGGAGTTTATGAATCACCGATTCCGCCAGGTTCCAGTAAGCCGATGTCAGCTTCCCCCGGTAAAGAGACCGGTCCTTGGGATCCTGGGCGTTCATGAAATCTGTCAGAAGTTTGTGAACCCTTTGAGCCACCTCTCCTTCATTGGAAAGAGCCTTCTTGTAATAGTCCTTGTCGGAGAAAACAGGATTGGGCTTTTTTGCTTCAAAACAGGCGGGGATGGAGAAGGTTTGTTTACTGAGGTCCACATCCTCCGGGGTCGCCTCTTCCCGGGGTTCTCCCCGGGGGCTGCCGAATAGATCGGAGAAGCCCGGGGCCGGAGAGGAGGAGGAAGTGGAAGTGTCGATGCCCATCAGGTCGGCGATGTCATCATCGATGGAACCGCCGTAAGGGTTGTTTGTGTCGTCTGCCATGGTCTTAATCTCATGATATAGGATATTGACCGACTTAAAAAGCATTTTCTTGAAAAAAAAACGGCTATCCATGTTACTGGACAGCCGTTTTCTATTGGAGGTGGTGGGAATCGAACCCATGACCTCGTGAATGCCATTCACGCGCTCTAGCCAACTGAGCTACACCCCCGTTTGGTGTTGGTAATATATCGGGTTCAGGAAAAAGTGTCAATATAGAAATCCAAAAATCCCGCCCCAGTTTATTTCACCGACGGCAGGTTTTTCAGCCGGTGACGACGATCTTCTGGTGAGGGGCAATCAGGCTGGAAAAGCTGTGGATCTTGGCAATTTTGGCACCGTTCAAGGCCACCCCCCGGGGCATGAGAATCATGCCGTTTTTCAGAAAAAGGTCGGTGTGAAGAAATTGTCCCTCCCGAAGCTCTGCGGCGGTGATTTCCCGGGTTTCGCCCTGGTCGGATAATCCTTGAGAACGGATATAACTGCCGAACCGTTCGAGAATCTCCGGGTCGTAGTGCTGGCCGCCGCCGGAAAACAGGGCATCACATAGAGGTGAACATCGTAATCGTTGACGATACGGAGGATCCGCGCTCCCGCAGGAATATCCTTTCCCTTGAGTCCCTCGGGGAACCCCTGTCCGTTGTAGTCTTCGTGGTGGCTGCGGATGAGCCCGCCCACCCGGCGCAGATCATAGACGGTGTTGACAATATCGGCGGCGATTTGAGGATGATTGTTATAGATCTCCGCCGCCTCCTCTGACTGGACTCCCCCGGGAGAGGTCAGGAGGGTTTCGGGAAGCCCCATGAGGCCGATGTCGTGGAGAAGGCCCGCATAGTAGACCGCATAGGAATCTTCCTTGGGAATTTCTAATAGATCCGCCATGGCCTTCCCCGTCTCGGCCACCCGGCGCAGATGTCCCCCCAGGTAGGGACTGGAGAGGCTGATCACCGAGGTGAGCAGGTTTACCATGTCCTGGAAATTCCGCCGCACTGTTTTTTTGATTTGGGTCATCTTTTCCAGGAGGTCCTGGTCTTTGTTTGTTTCGTTGGATTCCATAGCCGCTCCCCGGTTCAAAGGGCCCCCTCTTTCCACATGCCCTCCTGAAGATACATGAGGGCGGTATAGCCCGCCTCTGCTAGTATCGACCGGGAGGGGGTAAAAGCCTCACTGATTTTTTCCGGAACATGGGCGTCGGCATTGAGGGTGAGGGGGATCTTTTTCTCTACCGCGTAACGGAGCAGGTCGTAGGAGGGATAAAACTCCGTGGTATAGCCCCGGGCAATGGCCCCGGTGTTCACTTCCACCACAACTCCCGCCCGGGCGGCTTCATCAAGCATCCCCCGGGCCATGTCCCGATACCAATCCGCCGCGGGGTCGAAGAACCGGTTGTGGGCGTTCAGCTTGCGGATCAGGTCGCAATGGCCGAGGATATCGAACCGGTGTTCCTTCAGCATATCGATCTCCCGGCGGAAATAGGCCTCACAGAGGGCTTGGATGCTCCCTCCGAAGGAGTGTTCCAGGAGCTGCCGGAGGTCTTCGGGGCTGTTGTCCACCGAGATCTCCTCGCCGGTTTCCTCGTCTTTGAGGCTGTGAACCGAGCCTATTGTGTACTCCAGCGGGAAGGCTTCGTATTTGGGATGCGAGGGGCCTATCACATGGGGGATGTAATCGGTTTCCAGTCCCACATGGATTTGGAGGCGTCCTTGATATTCTTCTTTTACCGCTTGGATAAGTTTCACGTAAACGGCCAGGTCCTGATCCCGCAGGGCCCACTGGTTGGGATAGGGCAGGGGCGCATGACACGAAAAGCCCAGGGCGTCGAAGCCCCGGGCCACGGCGGACTCGGCGTATTCCCGGGGATGCCCGTTGCCGTCGTCTAGGTAACAGTGGGTATGGTAGTTAGTCAGCATGGCTGTTGTATTACCAGTCTCCTTTTTCGAGGCTGACGGCCCCGGAAGTAGTTTTGAGGGAGGCCGTTCCGTTCCCCTGGTTGAGCCGGCCGGTCAGCCGGGTCCTATCCTGGCTCTCCAGGATCAGGGGGAGGGCGCTGTGGAGGGATCCGGAAACACTTCGCAGGGAAACCTCTCCGGCCCAAGCCTCGGATAGTCCCAGCGTAACAGATCCTGAAACAGAAGACAACCTGATCTGTCCGTTCTCCTTGTTCAGAACGGATCCCCGGATGGCCCCGGAAACCGTCTCGGCTTCCACCCGGCTGCCGTAAGCCCGGAAACGGACGGCGCCGCTCACCGAAGAAGCGTTCAGGTTTCCCGCCCCGTCGGAGGAGAGGGAACCGGAGGTTGTTTTGAGTTCCTGGTTTATTCCCGAGAGGGCCTCGGAGTCTCCGATAATTCTTACCGCACCGCTGACCGAGGCGGCCCTCAGTTCGGCGGTGGTGGAGGGTATCTTCACCGTCAGAGCTATCCAGCCGTGGATGTTGGCCGAACCGGCGGGCCACTCTTCCCGGACCGTCAGCCGGGATCCGGTGCGGTGGGGGTCCGTAATAATCCTGTCCCGGGCCGAGTCGCTGCCTCTTTTTCCCCAGGAAACCTCCGTCTCGGGCCGATCCCAATACTCCACGGTGATGGGGCCGGCGATGGTGGAGAGTTCCAGGCCGGTTATTCCCGGATCGAACAGCTCCCGGCCTTCATCGAGGAGTTCCTGGCCGAAGGACCCTTGGATGCCGTAGTTTCCCCGGTCGTTCATAATGAGAAAAAGGGCTCCGGCAATCAGAGCCAGGGTGAGGATGAGGGCGAGGAAACCGATGAGATTCAGGCCGTTGAATTTCATTTCCTGTCCATCCTGTCCATTTCCTGCTTCATCAAACGCTCTTCCAGCTGCCCGCCTCCGACAAAGACCCAGGCGGAGAGGAAATTCGCCACCACGGCGATGCCCCACCCCAGGGCGGGCCAGGGCCACCACTGGTAGCCGCCGTAGGTCAGATTATTGACCGCCGCCAAGAATACTATCACCACGAGGTAAATTAAGAAATGTTTGAGAAAACCAAGCTTGGCTTGAACCCTCTTTCTGGCCTGTTCAAGCTGATCATCATGAGAAAAATTAGCTGTCATGTAACAACCTCCGTTTCTAATATAACACCCTGACCCCCTGAAGGTGTTACCTTATTCCGGTCCGGCTTGCCGAAAAAGGGGGTCTAGGCTATAAATGAGGGATATGGTAAATTATAACAGCCAGGCGGAGTATCTGGATGCCGCCAAACGGCGGGCCCTGCTTCCTGCCGGTTTTTCCGCCGCCTCTGTCTCCTTCTCCTTCACTCCTGTGGAGAGACCCCTGGGGGGGCAGAAGGAGATGAATCTCTCCCTGATCATGCTTGACCGGCCCACGGACCGGTTCGCCGCCACCTTTACCCGGAACCGGTTTCCCGGAGCCCCGGTGCTGCTGGGAAAATCCCGGCTCGACGAAGAGGCGGTTTCGGGGGTGGTGATTAATAACAAGGTGGCCAATGTGTGCGCCCCCGGAGGCTTGGATACGGCGGAGCGGATCTGCCAAGCCCTGGGAGCCCTGCTGGGCCAGGAGGGGCGCCGGTTTTTTTCCAGTTCCACCGGCGTCATCGGCTGGTCGCTGCCTTTGGAGGAACTAACCTCCGCCCTCCCCGGTCTTACCGCCAGGAGGGAGGCCAACCGAGTCCGGGAAGAGAAGGATCCGGGGAGTTCTCTCTTCGAGGTAGCCCGGGGAATCATGACCACCGATGCCTTTCCCAAGGTCCGCTCCGCCGTCTTGGGAGGCGGCCGGATCACCGCCGTGGTCAAGGGGGCGGGAATGATCGAACCCAACATGGCCACCATGCTTTGTTTTATCATGACCGATCTGGATATCTCCCGGAAGGCGTTGCGCCGGATTCTTCCGGAGGCGGTGGACCGAAGCTTCAATGCCATTTCGGTGGACGGAGACCAGAGTACCAGCGATATGGTTCTTGCCTTCAGTTCCGCCGAAAAAGGGCCCGTCAGCGCCCCCGCCTTCGCCGATGCCCTGACGGAGCTGCTCCGGGACCTGGCGGAAGATCTGGTGCGCAACGGTGAGGGTACCGAACATGTTATCCGTCTTGCCGTATCCGGGGCTCCGGATCACCGGACCGCCCGGGAAGCGGGGAAGGGGGTGGTCAACTCGCCCCTGGTGAAAACCGCCGTGGCGGGAAACGACCCCAATGTGGGCCGAATTCTCTCTTCCCTGGGTGATTGGGCGGGCAATAATGGGGTAGACTTAGACCCGGAGCGGGTGACCCTGAGCATGGGGGGGCGTACCCTGTTTCAGGACGGCCGGTTCACCCTGGATCAGGATACGGAAGATTTTCTGGCGGCCTACCTCCGGGAGGCCCGGCTTCCTGCGGAATCTCCCGGGTATCCGGTGCACCCTAGATGTGTGGATATCAGCCTGGACCTGGGTCTGGGCTCAGGAACCGCCGAGGTGCTGGGCAGTGATTTAACCCACGGTTACGTCTCGGAGAATGCCGACTATCGGACTTGAGGGCCAATTTCAAAAATCCCTGATTTTTGAAATTCCCTCTTGAGTCTTGCTGTACAAGGATGAATTATGGAAACCAAGTTGACAAGTGAAAAAATAGAAGCCGCCGGAGCGCTGATTACCCAGTGCCGGGAAGAGGTGGGGAAAAGGGTTATCGGCCAGGATGCCATGGTGAAAGGGCTTCTGATGGGCCTGACGGCGGGAGGGCATGTGCTTCTCGAGGGTGTTCCCGGGCTGGCCAAGACCCTGGCGGTTCAAACCCTGTCGGAGGTGATGGACCTGGGGTTCAAGCGGATCCAGTTTACCCCGGATCTTCTCCCGGCGGACCTGGTGGGAACCATGATTTACCGCCAGGAAACGGGGGAATTCGTGGCCCGGCAGGGCCCTCTGTTCACCAACATCGTCCTGGCCGACGAGATTAACCGGGCCCCCGCCAAGGTTCAGTCCGCCCTGCTTGAGGCGATGCAGGAACGGCAGATCACCCTGGGCAGCAGCAGCTACCCTCTGCCGGCACCGTTCTTCGTCCTGGGGACCCAAAATCCCATCGAGCAGGAGGGCACCTATCCTCTGCCGGAGGCCCAGCTGGATCGTTTCCTTCTGAAGCTGAAGGTCGATTATCCCACCCCCCAGGAGGAGCTGGACATCCTTCAGCGCATGGGGGTGGAGAAGGTGATATCCGTTAAGAAAATTCTCACCGCCGAGAAGATCCGATCCCTTCAGGCCGCCGCAGACGAGGTTCGGGTGGAGGAACGGATAGAGAAGTATATCGTATCTCTGGTTACCGCCAGCCGGGAAAGGGACCGCATCGTCTACCCTTTTACCAAGTTTATTGATTTCGGAGCCTCCACCCGGGGCACCCTGGGGCTGCTGCGGTGCGCCAAGGTGAACGCCCTCTTCGGGGGCCGGGACTTCATCCTTCCCGATGATGTTAAAGAGGTGGTTCACGATGTGCTGAGGCACCGGATTGTGCTCTCCTATGAGGCGGAGTCGGAAGAGTTGACCTCCGACGATGTGGTGGACCAGATTCTTAAAGTGGTTCCCGTTCCCTAGAGTATGGATACCCTTCAGTACCTCAATCAGATACGTCACATCCCCCTGGTTTCCCTCAAGCTTGTGGAAGGGTTCCTGGCGGGGAATTACCGCTCCATCTTCCGGGGGCCCGGTCTGGAATTCGACGAGGTGCGGGAGTACAACCAGGGTGATGATGCGCGGTTCATCGACTGGCACGTCACCAGCCGGATGGGGAGTCCTTACATCAAGACCTATAAGGAAGAGCGGGAGCTGATTCTTTTTTTGGCGGTGGATAACTCGGCTTCCATGATTTCCGGGAGCGGCCCCTTGAGCCGGAAGGATACCGCATCGGTGATCGCCCTGCTCTTGGCCCACGCAGCCATTCAGAACAGCGACCGGGTGGGGGCGGTGTTTTTTTCCGGTCAGATCGATAAGTGGGTTCCCCCCTTGAAGGGAAAAAAACACATTAGCCGAATGATCAAGGATATGAGTGAGCTTCGCCCTGCCGGCGTCGGTACGGGCCTGGAGAGCGCGGTGCGCACCATGAATGAAAGCCTGAAAAGGAAGAGCATCTGCGTTATCCTTTCGGATTTCCGTACCACCCAGGGCTGGAAAGAGCTCACCCTGCTGAGTCAGAAACACGACGTGATCGCCGTTAAAATCGGAGACCCCCAGGATGAAGAGTTCCCCCCCACCGGGCTTGTCTACCTTCAGGATCCTGAAACGGGGAAGACCGTTCCCTCCCTGGGGCTCTCCCGGGGGTATAGGCAGGACCACCAAAACTTTTGGCAGACCCAGGAGATAACCTGGCTGAGGGAGTGCCGCCGCCGGGGAATCGATACCCTGATCCTTTCCACCGCCGACGATCCTATCATGAAGCTGGTGGAGTATTTTAACCGGAGAAAACGCCGGTGAAAAAGCCAGGATTGGTTCTTCTTTTACTCTGTTCCTTCGCAGGGCTGTACGGGCAGACCTCCAAGGAGGTGGCGGGGGTCACCTATCTTCCCAAAACCTTCTATGTGGGAGATGTGGTGGAGATGCGGGTGGAGCTGCCGGGAATCTCTCCCGACGCCATCCAGGTCCCGCCGGTTCTACCTCCCTCGGACTGGTTCGACTTCCGTCAGATCGAGGTTCAGCCGGTGGGGGAGGGGGCGTCTCTGCGGATCCTCTTCAGCTCCTACCAGCCGGGGATAAGGCTTATACCGCCGGTGGAATTGGGGGCCCTGACTCTTTCGGGAATCCGGGTTGATACGGCGTCCCTTCTGGAAAGAGAACCGGGCGGATTGGCGGGGACGGCGGACCCCCTTTTCCTCCCGAAAACCGGGTTTTACCTGGCGGTTTTTGCGGGGATCTTCCTGGGAATTCCCCTGGTCCTTCTGGTCTCGATCCGCCTGGTCAGATCCCGGATCTCCCGGGCCGTGCTGGCGGCACGGCGCCGCCGCCCATATCAGAAGATTCTTAAAGCCCTGAAGGAGCTGGACCGGAGGATCCTCAACCGGGACGGCAATTTCTTCTACACCGCCATGACGGAAGAATTGAAGCTGTACCTTTCCAGCCGGAGCGGAGAGGACTTTTCTACCCTCACCGGCCGGGAAGCCGCACTGACGGTTTGGCGGCTATACCGGGATGAACCGTTTCTATCGCCGCTGCAGCAGCTTTTTCTGTTTGCCGAAGAGGTTAAGTTCGGGGGGAGAGATCCTTATACCAGCAAAAAGAGGGAAGATTTGAACAGCCTGCTGCAAATTCTTGAGAACCTGGAAGGATTCTATCACCGGACCGTGTTCAGCGTTGCCGGGAAGGAGGGGGAACGCCGTGTGGACCGTTGAAGAACCCCTTTTCCTGCTCCTGCTGCCTTTGGTGATTCCCGGGATTTTTTTCTCCCATTACTACCGGCGCCGGGGCGGGGTGATACCCTATCCTCTGGGAATTTGGCAGGGGGAAACCTTCCGGGGGGGATCCCGGGGGATTTCCCTGCTGCTGGCCCTTACCTCCCTGGTGTTTTGGGCCGGTTTTGTGGTCCTGATTCTTTCTTTGGCAGGCCCCATCCGGGTGACCAAGGAGCCTGTCTATCTCAATCGGGGGATGGATATATTGTTCGTGCTTGACGAGTCGCCCAGCATGGCTTCTAAAGATTTTCGTCCCGCCAACCGGTTTGAAACCGCCAAGGACCTGATGGGGCAGTTTGTGGAGGGGCGGGAAAATGATGCGGTAGGCCTGGTCACCTTCAGCGGCGAGGCCGCCTTGAGGGTTCCTCCCACGGTGGATTATGGGACTTTCAAATCCCGGGTCGAACAGTTGGAACTGATGACCCTGGGGGACGGCACAGCCCTGGGGATGGGGATAGCCGTGGCGGTCCTACATCTTCAGGACAGCCAGGCGTCGGAACAGGTGATCATCCTCCTGACCGACGGTGAGAGCAACGCCGGCGAGATTTCTCCCCTGGCGGCGGCCCGGATAGCGGCGGAAATGGGCATCCGTATTTACGCCGTCGGGGTAGGATCCGCCGGGAGGGTGCCTTTAGAATACACCGATCCCGCCACGGGGAGGACCTACCGGGGACAGTACGACAGCGGATTCAATGAAGAACTGCTCATGGAGATGGCCGCCCTGACGGGGGGGATGTACTTCGGCGCCCCCAGCCCGGGAGCCCTGGACCAGGTGCTGCGAAGCATCGATTCCTTAGAAACCACGGAAAAGCGGATTCTGATCAAGGCCCATACCTCCGCCCAGCACCGCCCCTTCATCATGGCGGGGTTTCTGTTGATTTTGATTAGTTTCATTTTACGGAAAGCTTTTCTCAGGGAGGCCCTTTGATGAAGCATCCGGAAGTACTCTGGCTCTTGGTTCTTCTTCTCCCCCTGGCGCTGGTTTTTCAGTGGCGGTTCCGCACGGGCCGGAGGGATGTGCAGCTCTTGGGCGGGCGTTGGCGTTCGGCCCTGCTGACCGACGTTTTCGTGGTGAAGTGGTTTTTCTCCACCCTGGGGTTTGTTCTCTTCTACGTCGGAGCGGTTCTCTCTTTGGCCGGTTTGCCCGGGGAGACCCGGAGGGTTCCCTATCAGTTCAGCGGTTCGGACGTGGTTTTTCTGGTGGATATATCCCGCAGCATGCTGGCCCAGGATGAGGAGCCGAGCCGGTTGGGCCAGGCCTCAGGTCTCATCCGGGGGATCGCCGCCGGTGTGGAGGGGGGGCGCTTCGGCCTGGTGGGTTTCCGGGGGATGGGGGTAAATCTCTTTCCCCTTTCGGAAGACCGGGTTGGACTTTCCTCTCTGGTGGATAACCTTTCTCCGGACCTCATTACCAGCTCCGGAACCGACCTGGCCGACGGCTTATCCACGGCCCTGGATTCTCTGTCCGGGGGCAGTCAGAACGATGAAATTATCATCCTTCTCAGCGATGGCGAGGGACTTTCCGGAGATGTGGTCCCCCCGTTGAAAAGGCTGCGGGAACGTAACGTGCGGCTTCTGGTGGTGGGGCTGGGATCTTCGGAAGGAACAACCATCCCTCTGCCCGGGGGGGGAACCGTGACAGACCAGAACGGCAGACCCGTCATCCCCAGACTATCCCTGCGGGAACTTGAAAGGATTGTGGATCTGGGGGAAGGCGAACTTTGTACCATGGGGCAACCCAACTTACCGACCCTTCTCCTGGACCGGTGGGGGGGGGGAGGGGTCTCCCGGGGTGAAGGTTACCGGGAGGAAGAAACGGAGAGTTTCCGGTTTTTCCTCTTTCTTGCCCTGGTGGGGCTTGTCCTGTATCAGGGGGTAAGGATCATCAAATGGAAGGATACGTTTTGAAAAAAAACCTCATTCTATTGGCCCTCGCCGCGGTGCTATCGGCCTCTCTTACCTCCTGTGATGAAGCAGGGGCGGCCTACCGGGTGGCCTTGGGCAACTATTCCTATGCCCGGGGCTCTTATCAGAAGGCCAACCTGAACTATTTCATGGCGGAAGAAAAAAAGGCCGAGCCGGAGATTATCGGTTTTAATTTGGGGACCGTTTTCTATGCCCTGGGGGAGGCGGACTCCGCCAAGGAACTCTGGCAAGGGGTCGACCCCGGGGAAAACCGGGAATTGGCCTTCCGGCTCATCTATAACCAGGGCATCCTTCACTATAGGGAAGGGGCGTATCTCGAAGCCTACGGGAACTTTAAGGATGCCCTGCGGATAGATCCCGCCAGCGTGGAAGCCAAAATCAACCTGGAACACAGTTTTTCCAAGATGAACGCCCGGGAAACGGGAACACCGGAAGCCTCTTCCGGGGCTCCGGCGGTTTCATCGGGAACCGAAGAAATTCAGCGGGTGTTAGAGTTTATCCGCCGGAATGAACCGGTAAGTCCTCCCCGCCTCCCCGGGGGAGAATCAACAGGGGGGAATGATTGGTGAAAAAGTCCGGCTTTGCCCTATTGTTGTTGCTCTCTGCTCTTTCATGCCTGCTCCTTCCCCTTTCTGCCCAGGAGGTGCGGCTGGATCTCAGTCCTAATCCCGTGGGGGTGGGGGACAATATCACCCTCGTGGTTGAGCTTCCCGCAGAATCGGTCTCTCTCGTGGATCTTGAGGCTGTGTCGTTTCCCCGGGGTATTCAGGTATGGCGGGGGCCTTATTTAAGACCCTTCACAGAGCTTTCCCCCTCCGGGGAGCCCCTCCCGTACGTCAGAATCACCTACACCCTTCGTTCCCTCAGGGCGGGACGGATCCTCATGGATCCCCTGCGGTTCAAGGTGGACGGGACCGAGATAGTCACCGATCCGGTGCTGCTGGAGACAGGCACCTACCGTAACAGGCGTCTTGTCTTTCCCCTGGAGATGGAATGGCAGACCCCTTCCGAATTTGTCTATC
>CAYYNJ010000039.1:7419-13904 GCA_964472775.1 uncultured Spirochaetaceae bacterium | reverse complement strand
AGGGCTCTTGGGGGAAAGGAAAAAATCCCGCTCGCTCCGCCGGCCGCTTTTATCGATCACCAAAAGCTTGTAGGTTTTGCGGGGAAAAGTTTCGCCCCCGGGCATCCGCAGAGAACTGGCCCCCAGCCATTCATCGGAACCCAGGGTCTGGATTTCCCAATTATCCCCGTTCAGCTGCCAAAACAGTTCCTCTTCCTCCTGAATTATGTAGAGAAACTCCACCTCATCCGGACCATCCTCATCGGAGGCCAACACGAAAAGGGAAAGCTCTTCCCGGCTGAGCCACTGTTCCTCTGCAGAGGGTTCGGTCAGATTCAGCTGCCAGTGAAGATTCATTATCTCCGGAGGGGAATTACCGCAGGCTCCCAAAACGACCAATAGCGGCAGCCAAATCAGTTTAATCGCCGTACGCATCGGGGTCCTCCCCCAGGGAGTGGCAAAGCATGGCGGCATAAATTCGCAGCACCAGCCGCCGGACCCCCGAAGGAAGATAACGGAACCTCCGGAGGAATCTTTCCGCCTGTTCCGGTGAATACTGATCTTGAAAGCGGTCGGTGCCATGAAGGGCATCGTAGGCGATGTAGTTGGTGGGCCAGAGCCGGTAATTCCGGGTAATAAAGTCGTCGATGGCGTCGGCCACCTCTTTCTCAGATGCGAAGTTTCCCCTCAAGGGCTGTCCAAAAGCCAAATGCACCCGGCCTTTTTTCCCTTTTATGCCGGAAAACATGGAGATAAGATCTTCGTATTTTCGTTTCTGGTGAGAGCCCCGGGTCGATTTGCGGTGAAGTTCCCACCCCTTCAGGTTGTCGAGGGGATCGAGTTCATAGGAAATAGCGATGGGAACGAAGTTCATCCGGTTGATGTAGTCCGCAAAAGCCTCCCCGCTCCGGCGCTGGCTCAGATGGATCATCTTGATAACCGTGGGGTTGGTGGCATCCGAACCGTCCTTGGCCCGGCCTTCCCGCTGGGCTATCCAGATGGAATTTCCGTTCTTTATGGTGTGATTAATATACCGGGAGAGAGTCTTAGAAGCCTCTATCTGTTCCCGGGGGGGCAGTCCTCGTTTTACGATGAAAGACCGGTTGATACGGATGAGATCTTCCACAAACTGGTTGGACAGCAGGTTATTTCCGATGGCAATCTCTACGGTCCCCAGGCCGATCTCTTTCAGCACGTAGCTCAAAAAGGCCACATCAAGGACTATGTCTCGATGGTTGCTGATGTAGAGATACGGAACATTCTTCTCCAGGTGTTCGGTGCCGCTGAAGGTGATACCATCGGTGGTGTGGTCAATGATCCACTGGACCAGCTGTCCCAGCACGAATTCGTGCTGAAATTGATGGCGGGTTTCGAAACCCTTGAGATGCTTTTTCAAGTAGGTTTTAACAATGAAGTTTGCCCCGGGTTTAAACAGGGGCGGACAGTTGGGCCATTTTATCCGGCGCAGCGCCTCGATCAAATATCTACTTGAGGATATCCGCCTCAGCGCCTCGGGAAATTCCTCTTCGCTGTAGGGACGAATATCCTCAAACTCTTGTTCCATATCCATGAGAAAACCTTACCTGTTTTGCTTCCAAAAGTAAAGCGGATTCCCTTTTGCCGGGTCAGGCAGAAAGGAGACTCCTCTCGATCCGCCGGTTCCTGAAGTAGAAAATGATGTCGGTGGTAACCATAACTCCATTGAGAATGTACAGGAAAATGATCAGATCAAAAGAGAATATCAGCTTATGCAGTACCCCGCTCACGTACCCCAGATCGATGACAATCAGAAAAAAAAGACTCTTCCCTGCGGTGGTGCGGGAGACCCAGGAGCGGCGAAGCGAAAAAGGCCATGCCGCCCCGAAACAGAGCAGCATGAGGGCTTCGAAAATGCTCATCAGCTGATACCGACCAGACCTTTAACGTACTGGGCTCTTTCGTACACTTCGGGTTGGCTGCTGGATTCTTGACTCAGTTTACCCATGAAATCATCAATCCCGGCGTAGCCTTTACGGTCCATCCAGTTTTCCAGAAATTTCAAGGTTTCGGTAATCACGGGGGTGCCGTCTTTGATGATGGCGCTGCACATCTGTACCGCCTTGGCTCCCACCAATAGCTGTTTCACCAGCCCTTCTCCGTCATGGGTTCCCGTGCCGCCGCAGAAATCGGTATCGATCTCGCCGGACAAGAGGGCTATCCATTGGAGGGTCTGGTAGATCTCTTGAGGGGCGCTGAGTACCGGCGCATGTTTCATTTTTAAGGATTCAATATCCACATCGGGACGGTAGAGCCGGTTGAAGAGGACTACCCCGTCGATGCCGGTGTGGGCGAGCCGGCTGATCATCCTGGCCATATCGGTAAAATGAGTGGTCAGCTTCATGGCCACGGGGATTTTGATCTTCTTCTTCACCGTTTCGGCGATGGAAAGGTAGATATCTTCGTAAGAGGCTGAGTCTCTCCTGATGTCGGCGGGGATGATGTAGGTGTTCAGTTCCAAGGCATCGGCACCCATGGCTTCAAACTTCCGGGCATAATCGAGCCAGGTGCCGTCGCTGACGCAGTTCACACTGGCGATGATGGGAATGTCGGTTTTCTTCTTGCACTCCTCCACCAAGGTGAGATAGGCATCCATGTGATGACTCTTGCTGCTTTCGACCAGAAAATCCCAACCGTCGGTGTGGCCCATATCGTGAGACCCGTCTAAGTCCCGGGAGATATCCACTTTGATTTGTTCTTCAAAGAGCGATTTTAGAACCACGGCGCCGGCGCCGGCATCCTGGCACGCCTTAACCCGCTCCACCGTGGCGGTTAGATGAGATGAGGCAACAATCAGGGGGTTTTTCAGATTGAGCCCCAGATATCTTGTTGAAAGATCGGCCATGCTTTTCCTCCTAGAGTATGTAAGGCACCCTTACGTTATAGTTTTGATAGGCAATGAAGGTTTCCACTTCCTGAACCTCAGGTATCTTGGTAACTTCCCGTGTGTAGAACTTTAGGAGATCCAAGTCTTCGTTAAGAAGCACCTGCATGATGAGGTCGTACCGGCCGGTCACCACACTAACGCTGATCACCCCCTTGAGATCGGTAAACCTCAAGGCGGTGGAACTAAGGTTCATGGTGTTCAGCTTCACCCCCACTAGAGCCAGCTGGTGGCCCGGGAGAGATCCGGGGTCCACCATACCGGCGATTTCCAGCACCTTTTCCTCGGTAAGCTTATTAACCCGGGCCCTCACGGTATTTTCCGTGATGGAGAGTTCATCCGCTATGGCTTTAAAAGATTTCCGGCCGTCCCTGAGGTGCTTGATAATGGCGATGTTGGTTTCATCGATTTTCATCACTCTATCCGTTTTTTCGGGCAAAACTGTCCATAAATTGAGCAAGGCTCACCGCGCCTTCTAAAGGCATGGCGTTGTAGACCGAAGCCCGGCATCCGCCGACGCTTCTGTGTCCTTTCAAACCGATAAAGCCCTCTGCCCCGGCTTCTTTTATAAATTGACCGGTAAGTTCTTCATCGGGCAGGGTAAAAACGATGTTCATCAGGGAGCGGTAGTCCGGGTTGACGGGACACTTATAAAACCCGCCGCTGCCGTTGATGGCTTTGTATACCACCGCCGCCTTTTCTTCATTAGCCCGGGCCACCGCTTCAAGGCCTCCCCGTTTCTTCAGCCAGTCCAGCACCAGCTTAACCGCATAGATGGGGAAAACCGGCGGAGTGTTGTAGAGGGAATTGCCCTCGGCCTGTATTTTATAGTTCAAGTAGGAGGGCAGATTATCATCGGATCTTTCCAAGAGGTCTTTTCTGATGATAACCAAGGTGGTGCCGGCAGGTCCCAGGTTCTTTTGGGCTCCTGCGTAGATGAGGCCGAACTTGTCAACAGGGACAGGCCGGCTCATGATGTCGCTGGACATGTCTGCCACCAGGGGTACAGAACCCGTGTCGGGCCAGGACTTCCACTGAAGCCCCCCGATGGTTTCATTTGAAGTGATGTGCAGGAAGGAAGAACCGGCGGAAGGAGAAACTTTCCCCGGAAGGTTGGTGTAGTTATCCGCCTTACCGTCAAAAACCATGTTGGCCTTCCCCAGCTTCACGGCTTCCTGATACGCCTTTTTACCCCAGGCACCGGAAACGGTATAATCACAAATTCTATCACCCTGAAGGATATTCATGGGAACCATGGAGAACTGCAGGGTCGCCCCTCCTCCCAGAAAAAGAACTTCATAATCGTCGGAAACACCAAGCAGTTCCCGGACAAGACCAATGGCCTGATTATGAACCTCATCGTATTCCTTTCCTCGGTGGCTGGCTTCAATCAAAGAAAAGCCCGCGCCATGATAGTCGACCAGGTTGTCTCGAAGCTCTTCAAGAACCTCCATGGGAAGGGTCGAAGGTCCCGCATTAAAATTCCATTTTCGGCTCATGGTATTTTCTCCTTTGATTTTAGAATAATTGATTTTATCCGCAACTACAAGTATCAATTTTGGGGATTTGCGAAAAATCACCCCCCACAGACTGGGGCAATAAAAAAGAGGCCCGAAGGCCTCATTTTTTTTGCGAGAGCGGCACCGTAGTGCTTTTTAGTAACTCTTGCTGGCTTGCATTTTCCGCAGTTTTTTCATCTGCTTCCTCTGCATCGCCTTTTTCTTGCGATTTTTGATCGTCGAAGGCTTTTCAAAGTATTCGCGTTTTTTCCATTCACGAATAATTCCCTCTTTTTCAACCATTCGCTTGAAGCGTTTGATCGCTTTTTCCAGAGGTTCACCTTCATCAATTCTCACATGAGCGATAGGACATCACCACCTTTTAGTTTGTACCTTCCATAATACCGATTAGACCGCTTTTGTCAATAAGGGGATGGGACAACAGGAAATCCGGCGAAACAGGAACCCCGTTCACCCTCACCTCCCAGTGTAGATGGGCCCCCGTGGATAGCCCCGTGGACCCCACGGTGCCGATGAGGGTCCCCGCCTGAGTCAAAGAGCCCTCCTGGGCAAACCGGTCCCTCATGTGGTAGTAGAGGGTGTATACGCCGGGCAAATGCTCAATCACCACCGTTTCTCCGGTGATGATTCGATTTCCCGAATAGACGACCCTCCCCGATCCGGCGGCATGAACGGCGGTACCCGGGGCGGCGGAAAAATCGATCCCCGTATGGATGGATCCGTCGACGGCGCCGTCGCTGTAAAGATAACGGCGGCGGTCACCGAAAAACGACGTCCGCCGCAGACTCTCCACGGGCATGAGAAACGCATCGGACCAATGAAGAGCATCGTCCCGGCGGCTGATGAGCAGGGCCCACATTTCCCGGGCCTGGCGGGTTTTTTCGGGATCCGGCTCCTGCCGCAGGGCGGACATACTCTGGTTCAGGGGTATTTCATCGGTTCGGAATTCGCCGGCATCAAGACGGATGGGCCGGGTATCCTTCACCAACCGGCCCGCCACACGGTATTGAAGTTCCAGGCTCGCCTCTCCGGGATTCAGGGAGGTGGATAACGGCAGCAGTACCACCCCCACCCGGCCGTTCTCTCCGGTAAAATCTTCCATGAAGAACCCCTCTGCCCAAGCGATCTCTTTGCCGTCCTTGATGACACGGCCGGAAAGATCATCCAGGTCGTCGTTATGCCAAATCAAGGCGGTAACCACCTCACCCTGAACGGCGGACGCAGAGGTAAAAACCCGGGGAAGCGCCGTGACGGCCCAAGGTAGGATGAAGAGGAGAATGAGTAATGTTAGTCTTCGCATTTTTTCAAGTCCAGTACGGTAAGCTGCAGATTTTCCCTATTCTGAAAGTAGTTGCGCCCCAAACGGAACACCACGTCAACCCGGTCTCCCAAGGAGAAATCCCGGGCAAGCCGGTCCGCCGCCCCCCAGAAAACCGCCGGCCATTTGTTCTTTTCCGAATCGAGCCGCAGCTTCAAGTGCTGTATCTCGTTTCTGCCCACCACCTGGGCTTCCCCTTTGATCATTTCCCGTCCGAGAAAAACCAGGGGCTTATGCCCTTCGCCGTAGGGCTCGAACCGTTCCACCACATCGATAAGGTCGGGGGAAAGGTGCTTTCCCTTCAATTCGGCGTCGATGGTGATCGATTCCTCGGGAATTTCCTGGGCGGTCAGGGCCCGGGCCTGAGTCTTGAGGCGGGTCTTAAATTCTTCTAAATACTCGAGTTCCAGGCTGAAGCCGGCGGCGAAATCGTGTCCGCCGTAGTCCATGAAGAGATCGGAAAATTGCCCCAGAAAGTCTTTGGCGTTAAAACCTTTGAAGCTTCTCATGCTTCCCACCGCCTTGTCCTCCAGAACCGACAGGGCAATGGCGGGAACCCCGAAAAACTTCACCAGCCGGGCAGAGATGATGCCGGTAATGCCCCGCTGCAGCTCCTTATCCGATACCATGATGAGTTTTTCTTCCAAATCTTTAAAGGAGGTGCGGGCTTTCGGAAGGATCCGGTCCCATGCCTTATCACCCAGCTTTTTCCTTTCCCGGTTCAGTTCCACCACCTCGTCGGCCAGCC
>CAYYNJ010000039.1:794-7409 GCA_964472775.1 uncultured Spirochaetaceae bacterium | reverse complement strand
GGCTGAACTCGTTTTCGCCCACTAGCACGTAGCGATCGTAGGAAAGGGCTGCCGGCTTGCACACCTCGACGAAGCTCTCCAGGTATTTATCGAACGGCGCGCCGTCTCCGGGAAGCAGGTTGATGTAGGGCCACTTGCCCGGAGCCAGCCGGCGCATCTCTGCCGGAACCTGTGAGAGCAGCAGTTCCGCCGCCTTTTCGGTGACTCCCATCCGGCCCGTGGCATTGATCACCGGAGTGATCTGCCAACCCACATCGGTGGTGCTTAAGGTCTTTCCCGTCAGCCCCTGGCGGTTGCAGAGTTCGTTCAGGGCGGGGCGTTCCGATTTGTTGAGTACCTGCATTCCCTGCTTGATAAGAATGCGGTTTTCATCCCGCAGGGGCATCAGGTCCGCCAGGGTTCCCAGGGCCACCAGATCAAGAATCTTCTTGTACGATTCCGACAGGGTTTCTTCTCGTTTGAAAATGTACGAAACAAACAGACTGACCAGGAGGTCCAGCTCACCCATTTCATCCAGACGGTACCGGGCTATCCGGCTTTTTTCCCGCAGCATCAACAGACTCTTCCCCTTCAGGGCGGGAAAAAAACGATTTATCTCGGGAAGAAGGTCCAGGAGGCCCACCTCGGTCTGGGTTCCGAATATCCTTTTTAGATACCCCGCCTGGCGCTCCGCATCGTATACCAGGATCTGACCAAAAAGAAAATCTCCCAGCCGGGTACGGTCCAGGTCCACCATGCCGGGGACCAAGGTTTCCCGGAGACGGTCGGTTTCTACCAGGTTGAGAAGTTTCACCGCCTCCATGATGTAGGAATCGTTGCCGGCGGGGACAATGTTCATGAGGATCACGGGCTGGTTGTAAAAATCGGTCTGGGAAAACCGCAGGGCCCAAACCACCTTGGCGGTGACACCGCAGCCCGCCAAGCCTTCGAAGGGATACCCCGAATCTTCCAGTTTGGGGTTCACGATGGCATAGGCGGCGGGCAGTTCTTCCGGGGGATTGTGGTGGTCGATCACCAGCGTATCGATCCCCAGGGAGGCGGCGTGCTGAATCTCCTGATTATTGGAGATGCCGCAGTCCACGGTGATAAAGAGGGTGCCCCCCTCGGCGGCAAAATCATCCACCGCCTTAATCGATAGCCCGTACGGCTCATCCCCCCGGGGAAGAGCCCAGGAGGCTTCCACCCCCAAATCCTGAAGAATCTCCATCATCATCACCGTGGAGGTGATGCCGTCGGTATCCCGGTCGCCGAAGATCTTGACCTTTTCCCCTTCCTCGGCAGCCATGAGAATCCGTTCAACCAGATCCTCCATCTCCGCAAAATCGAAGGGATTGTGCAGAAACCGCAGATCTTTCTCGAGAAAAAACTTCAGCTCCTCCGGCTCCTTGATCCCCCGCCTGACCAGGATGGAGGCGGTGAGCAGATCTAATTCGTACCTTGCCGCCAGGGATCGAACGTCCCCGGCCTCTATATCTTTCTTAATCCATTTCATACAACATCCATGAGGTCCATTTAAAGAGCCTTCACTGTAACACGATTTCCCGCTCCTGCCCATAGGCGCTGCGGGGGGAATTCCCTTCTCTTATGGCCAAAAATGCGCGGGCCCCCTCCGGTCCTCGACTCCTATTACCCCGGTCGTCACTGATAGATTCAATCTAGGAAAAAGATTCCCGGGAAAACCTGTTTTTTATACTATTCCCGCGAAAACAGTAAACCCCGCGCCTTCCTTGATCAAAGGAAATTCCGGTACGAGGGAGTTTTCAGGTAGAGGTCGGTTTCGCCCCGGATAAACTGCAGGGGAATCTCTTCCAAATGCTGCAGCACCGGATCAGGAAGGGAAACCTTTACCGCCTCGTTGAATGTCCGGTCCAGGGTGTAAAGCAGGTATTTCACCGCCCCGTCCCCGGGACCGTCCCCTCCGGGCAGACCGCAGCGGGGGCAGAGAAACCGGTGTTCCCGGGAATCATAGGCTCCCGATCCTTCCAGGGGGGCGCCGCACTCGCCGCAGAACCGGTGATCCGCCTGGTATCCCATGAGTTCTAAAAACCGCCACAGGAACTGTACGTTCACCGCCGCGGCGCTTTTCTCCGGCGCTGCCGAGAGGGCCGCCAGGGCCCGGCCGAAGAGAAGGAAAACCGCCTCGGCCTCTCCGTCGGAGGCCCCGCCGCCCTTGGTTTTTTCGACAATCTCCGCCCATCGGGAGGCCAAGTAGATCCGGTAGAGCTTATCCCCCAGCCCTTGGAAAGATCCGAGAAGTTCCCCGTCGGATATTTTCCAACTGTCCTTCACGGGATTGTGGTAGAGGAGAAGCTTCAGATGTTTAAACGGTTCGGTGCTGGCAGAAAGGCGGCTCTTGCCCTTGTAGGCGCCGTGGAGGATGGCTTCTTGGATTCCTCCCTCCCGGCTTAAGAGCACCACCGACTTATGAAACTCTCCCACCCGGCGGCACCGCAGCGAGATACCCTCGAACCAGACATTCCTTCCCATCCCGCCAATATACTGAATTCTGTTGAATCTGGATAGCAATCTTATTACACTATATCGACGGGAGGAAACATCCCTCCCCTGGAAAAAGGCCGCCGGAGCCGCGGTATTACCCCCCCCGGGAAAGCCGCCTTTTTCTTCTGCCAACGAAGACCCTTTCGAAAACGAAGGATTTTTGAAAGAGTCTAAAAAAATTAAGAGTTACTGAGAGGAAACCATGCCCGACAAACAGATTATTCCCGCCGACGCGGTCCTGCCTGGAAGGCTTCATATTATTCCGACCATGGGAGCCCCGGTATTTCCAGGAATTTTCACCCCCATGATGATTGAATCCACCAGGGATATCCAGGTGGTGGAAACCGCCATGTCCACCGACAACCTCATCGGTCTGCTACTGTTAAAAAACGATGACGCCGGCAACCCCACCGCCGACGACCTCTATCAAATCGGCACGGTGGCGCGGATCGTGAAACGGATCAACCTTCCCGACGGGGGCATCAACATTTTCATCTCCACCATGAAACGGTTCAAGGTGAAAAAGTTCATATCCCGGGAAGATACCATCACCGCCGCGGTGGAATACCTGGACGACGACCATGAAGACTCCAACGAAGTAAAAGCTTTGACCCGGAGCCTCATCACCGAAATGAAACAGCTTTCCGAAAACAACCCCCTCTTCTCGGAAGAGATGCGCCTCAACATGGTAAATATCGACCATCCCGGGAAAATTGCCGACTTCATCACTTCCATCATCAACATCGACCGTAAGCAGCAACAGCAGATTCTGGAAACCCTGAACGTGCGCAAGCGGATGGAACAGGTTCTGGTTTACATCAAAAAAGAGCAGGAACTTCTGAAGATTCAAAAGAAGATTCAGAACCAGATCAACGAAAAGATCGAGAAGAGCCAGCGGGAGTACTTCCTGAGGGAAGAGCTGAAGGCCATCAAGGCCGAGCTGGGCATGCCGGTGGATTCCAAATCCGGTGAATATAAAAGGTTCAAAGAGGCGGTGGACAAGCTGGATCTCACCGGAGAGGTAAAGGAACAGGTCACCCAGGAGCTGGAGAAGTTCAGCCTCATGGACCCCAATGCTTCGGAGTTTGTGGTAACCCGCAACTATCTGGACACCATCATTTCTCTGCCCTGGAATGATCCCGAACCGGAAGACCTGGATATGGAGAAGGCTCAAAAGATCCTCGATCAGGACCACCACGGCCTGGAGGATGTGAAAGAAAGGATCCTTGAGTTTTTAGCGGTACGGAAACTGAAGAAGGACTCCAAGGGTTCCATCATATGTCTGGTGGGGGCTCCGGGGGTGGGTAAAACCTCCATCGGGAAATCCATCGCCCGCTCCTTGAACAAGGAGTTTTTCCGGTTCTCCGTGGGAGGCATGAGGGATGAAGCAGAGATCAAGGGGCACCGGCGGACCTATGTGGGAGCCATGCCCGGAAAAATCATGCAGGGTCTCAAGATTGTCAAAACCAAAGACCCGGTTTTCATGATTGATGAAATTGATAAGATGGGCGCCTCCTACCAGGGCGATCCGTCGTCGGCCCTGCTGGAAGTGCTGGACCCGGAACAGAATGTGGCCTTCCGGGATCACTACCTGGATCTTCCTTTTGACATCAGCCACATCCTCTTCATCGCCACCGCCAACACCCTCGATTCGGTTCCCCGGCCCCTGCTGGACCGGATGGAGGTGATCAGACTTTCCGGTTATATCGAAGACGAAAAGATCGCCATAGCAAAGAAATACCTTATTCCCAAGAGCTTGGACCGGGCGGGGCTGAAGAAGAAAGAGGTAAAATACACAAAACCCGCCCTGTCCGCCATCGCCGCAAATTATGCCCGGGAAGCGGGAATGAGGAACTACGAGAAAGCCCTGGACCGAATTCACCGGAAGCTGGCTAAAAAGCTGGTCCTCCATGAAGAGGAAGCGCCCTTCACCATCAACCCCGACAACCTTTCCGACTTTCTCGGCAAGGCGGTGTTCCGGGACGATGAACTCAAGGAAGCCCTGGTGCCCGGTACCGCCATAGGCCTGGCTTGGACCAATTTCGGGGGGGACACCCTGATGATTGAGGCGGTGAACAACCCCGGCAAGGAGGGCTTCAGGCTCACCGGGCAGATGGGCAAGGTGATGCAGGAATCGGCCAACATAGCCTATACCTACGTCCGGCACATCGCTCCGGGGCTGAAAATCGACAAGAGCTTTTTCGAGAAAAACCAGATCCATCTTCATATTCCTGAGGGAGCCACTCCGAAAGACGGCCCCTCCGCCGGAATTACCATGGCCACCGCCCTCATCTCCCTGGCCACGGGGAAAAAAATTAAACCCCATCTGGCCATGACGGGAGAGCTGTCCCTGGTGGGCAAGGTCATGCCCATCGGCGGCCTGAAAGAGAAAACCATCGCCGCCCGGCGGAACAGGATAAAAACCATCCTCATTCCCAAAGGAAACCTGAGGGATCTGGAAGAGATTCCCGACCACGTGAAAAAAGGCATCACCTTTCACGCCATGGAAACCATGGAAGATGTCCTGGAAAAGGTATTCTGATGAGATCTCCGCTTTTTCACCGCCCCTCTTTTTTGACGGCCTTTATTTGTCTCGTAATTTTCGGGGGGGCAATCTCCGCCGAAACATCCGAAACCCTGCATCTTTCCTTCACGGGAGATCTGATGGCCCACTCCATCAACTATGAAATGAGCGATTACGACCGGATCTACCAGGGGCTGGAGGGGCTGCTTCTCAGGGATGACTTGACCTTCGGCAACGTGGAGTTTCCCATGGATCCCCAACTGCCCATGGCCAGTTTTCCCAGCTTCAACATTCATCCCCGGTACGTGGAGGCTTTTATCCGGGCGGGGCTGGATGTGTTCTCCCTGGCCAACAACCATACCGCCGACCTGGGGACAGCATCGCTGAAGGCTTCCGTAGAGGCCGCCAGAACCCTGACAGCCCCGCCGGGCCGAACCGTCTACTTCTCGGGAGCCGGCACGGAACCCCACCCCTTTCTTGAAACAGAAAATTCCGGGGAACCGAAAATCCCCCTCTTCCCCGTTACTTCCATCGAAATGAAGGGTTGGAAAATCGGCTTTCTGGCGCTGACCCAAAAATCCAACGTCAATCCCCAGGAAGAGGGCCTTTTGTATGTGCTGGATTACCAGGATGAGAAAATTAGGGATGGATTTCTCCGGGAACTGTCCCGGCGGACCGAAGAGTTCGACCTCTTTATTCTTTCCTACCATGGAGGGGTGGAATACCGGTTCGTCCCCGCTCCGGGGAAGCGGGCGTTCTTCGATGAACTTCTCGATGCGGGGGTGGATATAGTCTGGAGTCACCATCCTCATGTGATGCAGAAGATGGAACTGATCCGCACCGAGGGGGGAACCAAGGCGGTACTCAACTCGCTGGGGAATTTCCTCTCCGGACAGGGCCGGATTATCGATGAGGTTCTTCCCGAGGAAGAATGGTCCTACACGGGCGACTCGGCCATCGTGCAGCTGGTGGTGGGTAAGACCGAAGAAGGAGACGCCACGGTCCGCCATCTTCACCCCATCGCCATGGCCAACTATATCACCCCCAACAGAGAGGTGGTCATCTATCCCCTGGAAACCCTGGTCACCCTGCCCCTGCCGCCGCCGTGGGACCGATTCTACCGGGACCGCCGCCGGATCATGGAAGGTTTCTTTCGAACCAACCTGGAAGTGAAAGAAGCCCTGGATTAGTCCCGGTACTCGATTTTCCGGGTATACCAGGAACTAGGGGAAAAATGAGATCGGCCCCATCCATCGGGGGTACCTAGAATCTTCTCGGTCCAGTTTCCCCGTTGATCCAGGCGGTATCGGAAAATGATTTCACTCCACTTTCCCCCCTCCTGATAGTATTCTTTCTCCGCTAAAAGAAGCCCCCGCTCATCAAATTCAAACCGGGTCAGGGAGTTCAGGTCTCCCCGGGCGTCCCAGCGTTTTTTCTCCCGGGGATGGGGTTCTTCCGCCTGGTAAGAATACTCTTCGGTCCACTGGATGTTTTCGTCTAAACCGCCGCCGGTGGAGCGGATCAGCCGCCCCAGGTCATCGTAGACGTAGGTTTTCCGCCACACCACCACATCCTTCCAATACCGGTCTATC
>CAYYNJ010000039.1:0-784 GCA_964472775.1 uncultured Spirochaetaceae bacterium | reverse complement strand
GTCGCCAGGGAAAGCCTCCCCTGGTCATCGTAGCTGTACTCATAACGCCAACCGTAACGGCCGGTGGTAAAAAGACGGGACACCGACAGAAGACGGTCGCCGTCCCAGGAGTACACCTCCGAGTCCGGCACCGCCGCATCGGGATGATGAAAGATTTTCTCGGCAAGTCTTCCCTCCTGGTCGTACCAGTATTCTATCCAGGAACCAGGAGAATCATCGCCGTTGGAGTAGCGTTCTTCTAAAAGGTGACCCCGGTCATCAAAAACCATTTTTCGGGAATAAACCCGTCCCGCGGAGGTCCACCCCTCCTCCGTCACCGAGGCCACAAGAAGATCTTTATCTTCCAGAGAGAAAAGTGGCGCTTCGAATCCGGGCATGGGGATGACGGGTTCACCGGAGAGAAAGGCGGCGGCGAGACTAAAACAAAGAAGCACAGCTGTAACCGTTTTCATAACCCTCGTAATATAACCCGAACCGACCGGGTCTGCATAGACAAAGTACCGGCGGCCTATTAAAATGCCCGCCATGGAACTACTTGCCCCGGCTGGAAATATGGAGAAACTCAAATACGCCTACCTCTACGGGGCGGATGCGGCCTACATCGGCATACGGAATTTTTCGCTTCGCCAAAAGGCGGATAACTTTCATGAAGATGAGCACCTGGAATTGGCCCGCCTCAAGGGAAACCGAAAACTCTTCGGGGCGCTGAATATTTTCTACCACGAAAAGGATATCAGCAATCTCAAGGATAATCTGGAATACCTGGCCCTCTACCCCCTGGACG
>CAYYNJ010000038.1:13334-14074 GCA_964472775.1 uncultured Spirochaetaceae bacterium | reverse complement strand
TCCGCCGCCTACAAAGCCTCAAAGGCCGCCCTGGCCATGGAAAAACTCAACCAGGACCTCAAACCCGATACGGATAACTTTCTCGGCAAGGGCACCATCGTGGTGAGCCAGATGGACGTCAAGGGACCCAGCCAGTGCGCCGTTCCCGACCAGGCCATGCTCTATCTCGACCGGCGCCTCACCTGGGGGGAAGATGCCGAACTGGCCATCTCCCAGGTCAAAGAGTACATCGCCCGGGCCTTGGACTGCTCCCCCTCGGAGGTGGAGGTGACCATGCCCCAGTACACCAAGAGGGGATGGAAGAATACCGATTACGGCCAGGAACTCTACTTTCCCACCTGGAAGGTGGACCGGGAACATCCCCTGGTAGAAAGCGGCGTGGACGCCTATACCGCCCTCTTCAAAAAAGACCCGGTGGTAGACAAATGGACCTTCTCCACCAACGCCGTGGCCACCACGGGGCGGCACAAGATTCCCGCCATCGGATTCGGCCCGGGAGATGAAAACCAGGCCCATGCCCCCAACGAGGTTAACCGGGTGGAAGACCTGGTGGTCTGCACCGCCTTCTACGCCATGCTGCCTTTTAGTCTTGAAAAGAGGATTGCCGATGACCTTTGATTACCTCTGCAGTGAATGCGGAAAAACCTACGAGATTACCCCGGACCTGATGGTCTGCCCCGACTGCTCGAGCCGGCAGCGGGAGGATGAACCGCTCCGGGGGATCCTGGAGGTACGTCTCC
>CAYYNJ010000038.1:10489-13324 GCA_964472775.1 uncultured Spirochaetaceae bacterium | reverse complement strand
GATTTTTCTGTCTTCGACCTCCTGCCGGTGGAAAAGGAGTTCTTTCCCCCCATTCCTGTGGGAAATACTCCCCTCTGGGAACCGGAGAGAATCCGGGAAAAATATGGGCGGCCCCGGCTGTATATCAAAGACGACACCGCCAACCCCACCGGCAGCTTCAAAGACCGGGCCAGCTACCTGGTGGCGGCCTTCGCCCGGAAGTTCGGTCTAGAGGAAATCGTCCTGGCCTCCACGGGAAACGCCGGCAGCTCCATGAGCGGGGTGGCGGCGGCGGCGGGTCTTAAGGTAAGGCTCTATCTGCCCGCCACCGCCCCCCCCGCCAAGATGGTCCAAGCCCTGCAGTACGGGGCGGACCTGGTTAAGGTGGAGGGAACCTACGACGATGCCTACGACCTTGCCATGGCCTGGTGCCGGGAGAAGGGGGGGCTCTCCCGAAACACCGCCCACAATCCCATGACCAGCGAAGGGAAAAAGACCGTGGCCCTGGAGCTGTACCACCAGATGGGCCGGCAGGTTCCCGACCACGTCTTTATTCCCGTGGGCGACGGAGTCATCATCAGCGGAGTCTATAAAGGGTTCCGCGACCTGGCCGCCCTGGGGCTGGCCGCGAAGGTGCCGGTGATCCACGGTATCCAGGCCGAGGGCTCTTCCGCCCTGACCCGGGCCCTGGAAAACCGGGGGTTTACCCCCGCCCAGCCCTCCCGGACCCTGGCGGATTCTATTTCCGTGGATGTCCCCCGGGGGGGGTACTACGCCCTGAAGCAGCTCATGGACTGGGGGGGCAAGATGGTCACCGTCACCGACCAGGCCATCGTGAAAGCCCAGAAAGAACTATCCAGCCTGTCGGGCCTCTTTGTGGAGCCCGCCGCCGCCGCATCGTATGCGGGATTCCTCCAACAAAAGGATACTATTTCCGCCGATCAGTCGGTGGTGCTTCTTGTCACCGGCAGCGGATTAAAGGATATTGAAACAGCCAAAAGAGGAGTGGCATTGCCATGAAAATCAGCCAATCAATAACCCGTTTCGACGCCCGGGAGAAGGGGGCGGGAGAAACCCGCTATGTGGCGGACCTGGAGGTAAAAGGTCTGAACTACGGACGGTTTTACCGCTCCCCCTTGCCCCGGGGAAGGATAAGGGCCGTCAAGGTACCGCCCCTGCCCGAAGGCTACCATGTGGTGGACCATCGGGACGTGCCGGGGGAAAACTGCATCGCCATGATCAACAAGGACTGGCCCGCCTTCGCCGTGGATGAGGTCCGTTACATCGGACAGATCATCCTGCTGCTGGTGGGGCCGGACCGGGAGGTTCTGGACGGTCTGATCAACCGGATCGAACTGGAGCTGGAAGAGCTGCCCCCCTTCTATACCATGGAAGAAGCTGAAGCGGGTCAAAACGCCAAAGGGGATAAAACACCGCCTCTTCTGGGGGATACCAATCTCTACGCCGACTACCGCCTCTCCATCGGAGATACCGAATCGGCCTTTGCCCGGGCCGCCCGGGTGGTGGAGCAGACCTGTGAGACCGGTTTTCAGGAACACATCTACATGGAAACCCAGGGGCTCCTGGGCTGGTGGGAAGAGGATCAGGTAGCCGTCACCGGCTCCCTCCAGTGTCCCTACTATGTGAAGCACGCCGCCCAGGTGGTGTTAGGCTGTGACGAAGAAGCGGTCCGAGTGACCCAAGCCCCCACCGGGGGCGCCTTCGGCGGCAAGGAAGACTACCCCGAGATCATGGGAGCCCCCCTGGCGGTGGCGGTAAATAAGCTGAAGATCCCCATCCGGGTGGTTTTCGACAGGGTCGAGGACATCAGCTTCACATCCAAGCGTCACCCCGCCAAAATCAGTTTCCGCACCGCCCTGGATGAATCAGGAGAGATCCTGGCCATGGAGGTGGATACCCAGCTCAACGGCGGAGCCTACGAGTCCTACTCCTGCATAGTCCTGCAGCGGGCCATTTTCCACGCCCTGGGGGTATATTGCATCCCCCATGCCAAGGTGAGGGGCCGGGCTTGGGCCACCAACACAGTCCCCTCCGGAGCCTTCCGGGGATTCGGCGCTCCCCAGGCTCTCTACGCCATTGAGACCCATATGAACGAGTTGGCCCGGCTGAAAGGAGAGATACCCGGCGATTTTAAACGCCGCTATCTCATCAAAACGGGAGACCCCACCATTACCCGGGGTTTTATGAAAGAAAAAATTATCATGCCCGCCATGTACGACCGGATCGATGAAATTTCCGGTTACCGCCGGAAGGCCGAAGCGTATAAAAACCATCCGACCCTGGGCATAGGCATCTCCTTCTTCAACCACGGCTGCGGATTCACCGGCGACGGTGAACAGCGGCTGATTAAGGCCCGGGCCAAACTGCGCCGGGATGAGAAAGGCAGGGTAGAAATTCTAACCGCCAACGTTGAGATGGGCCAGGGCGTTCTTACGGCTTTCCGGAAAATTGTAGCGGAGGTGCTGAATATTCCCCCCGAGAGCATCATTCACACCAACCCCGACACCAACCGGGTTCCCAATTCGGGACCCACCGCGGCGTCCCGGTCGGTGATGATCGTGGGCTACCTCCTGCAGGAGGCCGCTCGGGAACTGAAGGAACGCTGGGGCGAACAAGGGGTCCTCGAGGCGGAAGCCCACTACACCATGCCCCCGGGGCTCGCTTGGAACCAGGAGACCATGGAGGGAGACTGCTATCCCTCCTACGGCTGGGGCATCAACGTGGTGGAAGTGGAGGTGGATCCCGAAACCTACGAAGTGGAAACCCGGGGCATCTGGGCCATCTACGACGTGGGGGTGGCCATCGATAACGCCATCATGGAGGGCCAGTTCGAGG
>CAYYNJ010000038.1:0-10479 GCA_964472775.1 uncultured Spirochaetaceae bacterium | reverse complement strand
ATGATTCAAGGTCTGGGATACGGCTCCCTGGAGAAGATGGAAGTCAAAGCCGGTAAGTTCCACCAGAACACCATGGCGGACTAACCCATCCCCACCTCCCTGGATTTTCCCACCACCGTTTCAGAAACCATGGATAACCCCTTCGAATACGGTCCCTCCGGGGCCAAGGGAGCGGGAGAACTGGTGTTTGACGGCGCCGCGCCGGCCTTTTCCGGGGCGGTGGAGAACGCCCTGGGGCGAGCCATGCCGCGGATCCCCCTCACCCCGGAGATCATCATGGAGGTTCTAGAAAATGAAAATTAACTTTACCCTGAACGGCAAAGAAACCGGGGGAGACTGGCCGGCAGAAAAACGCCTCCTGGATGTAATCCGGGAAGACTTGGGCCTCACCGGGGCTAAAGAAGGGTGCGGCGAGGGTGAATGCGGCGCCTGTTCGGTGCTGTTGGACGGGAAAATCGTTAACTCCTGCCTGGTTCCTCTGGGACAGGTGGAGGGCGCCCGGGTGGTTACTCCGGAGGGACTGAAAGAATCTCCCCGGGGGAAGGCTCTTTTGGAAGCTTTCATGGAAGCCGGAGCGGTGCAGTGCGGATTCTGTACCCCCGGGATGATGATGGCCGCCGAAGCCTTGCTTTCCCGGAACCCCAAGCCGGACGAACAGGCCGTGAGAGAAGCCATCAGTGGAAACCTCTGCCGCTGCACCGGATACGATAAGATCGTCCTGGCCATCTTACTGGCGGCGGAGAAGGGGGACGGATTATGGTAGAAACCTGCAGACCCTCAACCTTACAGGAAGCTTTAGAAATTCGTTCCCGGGGGGCCCTCCCCTTCGGCGGCGGCACCGACCTGATGGTGGCCCGCCGGGGCTACTCGGGGAACCTGCCCCGCTTCGAAGGCACTCTTCTCTTCACCGACCGAATTGAGGAACTGCGCCGGATCGCCGTGGATGAGAACACCATGACCATCGGTGCGGCGGTGACCATGACGGAATTGTTGGATCATCCGGCCACACCGGTTCTTCTCAGAGAGTGCCTGGCCCTCATTGCCGCCCCGGGAATCCGAAACCGCGCCACCCTGGGGGGAAATATCGGCAACGCCTCCCCCGCCGGGGATAGCCTGGTACCCTTGTACCTCTTTAATGCCCGGGTTGAACTGCAATCGGTGAAAGGTTCCCGGATCATCCCCCTGAAAGAACTGATTACGGGGGTACGAAGGCTCACCCTGAAAGACGATGAACTTATCACCAGGATTTTCCTACCTCTTACCGGTTTTACCAAAACCAGTTACCGGAAGGTGGGCACCCGCCGGGCTAACGCCCTGTCAAAACTCTCCTTCGCCGGGGCCCTTACCGTGAAAAAAGACGGAACCGTGGAAGATCTGAGAATTGCCCTGGGGGCCGTGGCGCCCACGGTGGTAAGGCGTGAACCGATAGAACAACTCTTTCTGGGGCAACCCCTGAAAGAACTGAGCCCGGAGGATACCGCCCGGAAATGGGCGGATGATATCAATCCCATAGACGACCAGCGGTCCACCGCCGCTTACCGTAAACAGGTGGCACTCAACTTAATTGCGGGCTTCCTAAGAAAGGCCCAGGAGGAACTATGATCGACTTGACCCTGAAAAACGACCAGATTGATAAGAACGCCCGACACTGTAAAGATCAGGGAATATTGCTTCCCACCTTCGAGCAGATGAGGAACCCCCAAACCATCCCCGATACCATTAAACAGAAGCTCAAGGATGTGGACCTCTGGGATGTGAACTCCCTCAACCTCTTCCGGGTGACATGGAAAAACGAGCCCACCAAATCCGGCGGCGGTTACGGGGAAGCCAACTACCTGGAACTTCCCTCCTCCCTGACGGGAACCAAGGCCCGCATCATGGGCCTGGTGGGAAAATGGTTCCCCACCGGGGCCCACAAGGTGGGCGCCAGCTACGCCTGTATCGCCCCCGCCCTGGTTTCCGGCCAGTTTGATCCGACCCGTCACAAGGCAGTTTGGCCTTCCACGGGCAATTACTGCCGGGGCGGCGCCTACATCTCCCGGCTGTTGGCTTGTGAATCCATCGCCATCCTTCCCGAAGAGATGAGTAAAGAACGGTTTCAGTGGCTCTCCAAAATCGCCGGCGAAACCATTGCCACCCCGGGCTGTGAATCCAACGTCAAAGAAATCTTCGACAAATGCTGGGAACTCAAAGATGAACGGGGCGACTCGGTATTTATCTTCAACCAGTTTGAACAATTCGGAAATCACCTCTGGCACTACGAAGTCACAGGCCATGCCATGGCGGATGTTCTCAAGAAGACCATGGGGGATACCAACCGCTTTGCGGGAATCTGCCTCTCCTCAGGATCCGGCGGGACCATCGGCTCCGGAGACTATCTGAAAACCCTCTACCCCAAGGCTAAACTGGCGGTGGCGGAAGCCCTCCAATGCCCCACCCTGCTGAACAACGGCTTCGGCGGACACCGGATCGAAGGTATTGGGGACAAACACGTACCCTGGATACACAACCTGCGGAACACCGATATGGTTATTGCCGTGGACGATGAGCATACCATGAGGCTGCTGCGGCTCTTTAACGAACCGGTGGGCCGGGAGTATCTGAAAGAGCAGGGGGTTCCGGGTGAAATCCTCGACCAGCTGGATCTCTTGGGTATATCGGGGATAGGAAACCTCATCTCCGCCATCAAGTTTGCCAAATACTACGAACTCAACGAAGATGATGTGGTCATGACCATCTACACCGACTCCTTCGAAATGTACGCCAGCCGGCTTGAAGAGCTCAAAGAAGAAAAAGGCGCTTATACCCGGGAAGATGCGGTGAAAGATTACGAGCTGATCAAACAGATCACTCCCGACGCCACCCTGGAGCTCACCTACACCGAGAAAAAACGGATTCACAACCTGAAATACTACACCTGGGTGGAACAGCAGGGAAAAACCTACGCCGAGATCAACGAACAGTGGTACGACCACGATTATTGGGAAAGAATTTACCGGCTGGCTCCCGAAATCGATAAGCTGATCAACGAGTTCAACCGGCGGATCCTGGCCCTTTAGGGAGGATTCTCACCGTCCATGACTCGCGGCTAACGCCGTGTTTTTATAGGAGCTGAGCATGATTTTGTTGAAGAACTGCTTCTATCTGCAGCGGAATTCCGAAGCGGATGGGCAGAGAGATGTGGATATTCTTATTGAGGGAAATGTGGTAAAAACCATCGGGAGGGGCCTCAGCCTCCCCGATGGGGTTCAAGGCAAGGTAATTGATGCATCAAAACACGTGGTGGTTCCCGGATTCGTCAACACCCACCACCATTTTTACCAGACCCTGACCCGGAACCTGCCGGCCGTTCAAAACGCCGAACTATTCCAATGGCTGGTTCACCTCTATGAGATTTGGAAATATGTGGATGAGGAGGCAGTCCAAACCTCCTCTCTTTTAGCCATGGGTGAGTTATTAAAAACCGGCTGTACCACCACCACGGATCACCATTACCTTTATCCGAACTCCTTTTCCGGGGATCTGATGGGGCTCCAGGTGAAGGCCGCCGAGACCCTGGGGATGCGGTTCGCTCCCACCCGGGGATCCATGAGCCTGTCCAAGAAAGACGGCGGTCTCCCCCCCGATTCGGTGGTGCAGACCGAAGAAGAAATCCTTCGAGACTCGGAAAGGGTGATACAGCAATACCACGACCCCTCCGATTTAGCCATGACCAAGGTGGTCCTAGCGCCCTGTTCCCCTTTCTCCGTTACCGAAGGGCTCATGAAGGAATCGGCCCGTCTCGCCCGGCAGCACGGAGTCATCCTTCATACCCACCTGGCGGAAACCAGGGATGAAAATAACTTCTGTGAAAGGATGTATAAGCGCCGGCCCCTGAAGGTGATGGAAGACTGTGATTTTCTGGGCCCCGATGTCTTTTTTGCCCACGGCATCCATTTCAACGACGAAGAACTGAAGGTCCTCCAGGAAACCGGTACCCACATTGCCCATTGTCCCAGCAGCAACATGCGGCTCGGCTCTGGGATCTGCCGGGTCCGGGAGATGCTGGACATGAATATTAATGTAGGTTTGGCGGTGGACGGATCAGCCTCCAATGACTCTTCAGATATGCTCGGAGAGCTTCGTAACGCCCTGCTGCTGCAGCGGGTAACAAAGGGTGCCGATGCCCTGACTACCCGGGAAGTATACAGGATGGCCAGTGAAAACGGGGCTAAACTACTCAATTTTTCCAAGGTAGGCAAAATCGAAGAAGGATGGGCCGCGGATATGGCCCTCTTCAATGTGGATAAGCTGGAATACGCCGGCAGCCTTTCGGACCCTTTGGCGGCGCTTATTTTCGCCGGTTACAACCACGGTACTGATTACACCATCGTGAACGGCAAGATCGTCGTCGAACAAGGCCGGCTTATGGGAATCGAGGAGGAGGAGCTGCGGGACCGCGCTAACGCCGTTTCCTCCCGGATGCTGGAGGCAAGTTATGCAGAATAGAGAGTATTATGTTCCCGATGATATCGAGGAAGCCCTCTCCTTAAAGGCTGAGGGAGGATGCGAAGCCGCCTTTCTCTCCGGAGGAACTCATCTTAACTGGGGGCCTGTGAAAGCCAAATATTCCACCCTCATCGATCTCAAAAAGATTGTTCCCGTGAATGTCGAGAATAACCGGGGGTGGATCAGGATCGGTGCCCGTATCACCCTGCAGGAATTGGCCGACCATCCCAAGGTGCCCGAGGCGCTGCGGGAGGGGGCCCGGTTTGTGGTTTCCCGGCAGGTCCGGAACATGGCCACCCTGGGAGGAAATATTGCGGCCCGCCGTACCGACTCCAATCTCATCCCCGCCCTGATTGCCCTGGACGCCCGGCTCATTTTCGGGAAAGGCGAAGAGACCTCTGTGGAGGAATGGGTGGCTTCCCAGAAGGATGAGCCGATTCAGCAGATTCTCATATCCGAGGATCACCGATGGGTTCTCACCCGCCGGGTTTCCCGGAGCACCAACGCCTATCCCGTGATATGCGCCGCCGTTGCCTTGGGAAAGGATCCCAAAATCGTACTGGGAGGCAGCTATCCCGCCGGAACTCGGCTGTCAAAGACGGAGGCGGCGGTAAAACGCGAACCGGATATATCGAGAGAAGCCTTGGAGGCTGTGATCACATCCGAGGCCGTGCCGGCGGAGGACATCCACGGCAGCCGAGAGTTCAAAACCTACCTGACCGCCGTTACGGTGGCAGACATGGTGGAACAGTGCCGCAAGGGGGGTGCCTGACATGTTAATTACCTTCACTCTTAACGGAGTCAGAAAATCGATTCACCGCGATCCCGGGGACAATGTGCAGCCCCTGCTTCAGCAGATGGGCATTCCCTCGGTCCGGAATTCCGATGAAGGATACGGTTTTGCCGGAACCGATACCATCCTGCTGGACGGTAAACCGGTGTTAGCTTCACTGCTGGTGGCGGGGCAGCTGGACGGCAGGGATGTTAAAACCGTAGAAGCCCTGAGCAAGGGGCGGACCCTTTCGGCGGTCCAATCCGCCATGGTAGATGCGGGTATCGTTCAGTCCGGGTATAACTCTCCTGCGGCGGCGCTGATCATGACCGATTTGCTGCAACGCATCGAAAAGCCCACCCGGCACGACGTGATAGATGCCTTCTCGGGTCTCTTCAACAGGGCCACGGGGTATCAGCAGTTTTTTCAGGCCGTGGAAATCGCCGCCGCCCGGATCAAGGATCCCGCTTACAAACCCCGGGAGATCGCCCCGGAGTTCCGGGACGACCTGATTCACGTAGGTAAAGTGAGAACCAAGGTAGACGGTGCCCGGCTCGTGGCGGGCCGCCCCGCCTTTGTGGAAGACATGGTGCAGACCGGATCCCTGGTGATGAAAATGTTGAGATCCCCCCACGCCCACGCCATCATCACCTCCTTGGATACTCAAGAGGCAGAGATGCTTCCCGGGGTAGAACTCATCATGACCCACAAAAACACCCCGGATATCTGGTATACCCAGGCGGGCCAAGGGTTTCCCGAACCCTCCCCCTACGACCGGCGGATGTTCGGCGAGAAGGTTCTTCATGTGGGAGACCGGGTAGCTGCGGTGGTGGCCGAATCGGAGGAGATCGCCCAGGAAGCCCTCAAGTTAATTAAGGTCGAATATCAGGTATTGCCTCACATCATGACCATCGAAGAGGCGGCAGATCCCGCCGCTCCGATTCTCCATCAAGGAGAAGTGGTTTACCAGGCGGGAGCCCCGGAAAATCTGGAGGAGATCAACCGGAAAGCCCGGCGGGAAGACGGAAAAATCATCTACCAATTCCCCATCGGCGGAGACCCCCACCGCAATCTGGCCGCCTCCGTATCCGGCGGCATCGGCGATATGGAAAAAGGGTTTTCTGAAGCGGATGTTATTATCGAAAGAACCTATCAGTCGAGCCAGATCCAGTGTACCCCCCTGGAAACCCACACGGTTTACACCAGGATGGAGGGGGACCGGCTCATCATCCACGCCTCCACCCAGGTTCCCTGGCACCTCCGGCGCATCACCGCCCGGGTGTTAGGCATCTCGGAAAATAAAATCCGGGTGATCAAAGAAAGGGTCGGCGGAGGATACGGGTCAAAACAGGACATCCTCCTGGAAGAGGTGTGCGCCTGGGCTACCTGGCAGACGGGGAAACCGGTTTTCTTCCGATTCACCCGGGAAGATGAGTTCATCGCCAACTCGACCCGCCACGTCATGAAAATCGGAGTAAAAATCGGAGCCAAAAAAGACGGCACCTTGACGGCGGTAAACATGGATGTAAAGGCCAATACCGGACCTTACGGGGCCCACTGCCTCACCGTCCCCATGAACGCCTGTTCCAAGTCCCTACCCCTCTTTTTATGCGACAATTTTCATTTTGATGTGTCCATAAAAGATATCATCCCAATCAGTGTAGCGCTCGGGTGGCAACCTATGTGCATAAGAGGGTGTATGCAAGCTTAAATGATTCTGACCCTTACCGCGAGTTTAAGAAGAAAAGCAACGCAATCGCTCTTTCATTAAAGCCCCACGCAATTGAGTTGATTTCACAATCAGACGACCCACTAAAAACCTCTATTCTATGCAGTATTGCAGCAAATATGATGGATTATGGTCTTGAGGGTGCAAGTAAGAGCCCTGAGGTGTTGCTTGACTGTTTTGATGCTTGGGTAAAAGAAGGCCTTGGCTTTGATGACTACGACCGTTTTGTAGACCTTATAAAGCAGTCTTCTGAAGTACTGTTGTTTACTGATAATGCTGGTGAGATTGTCTTTGATGTGTTCTTAGTTGAGCAGTTAAAGAAGGTAAACAAAGACCTAAGAGTTGCTGTGGTGGTCAAGGGTGAGCCTATTTTAAGTGATGCAACACGTGTTGATGCCCAGCAGGTGGGAATGGCTGAGGTTGCCGATGAGATTCTTCAGACCGATGGATTCTGTGTCGGCGTGGATGTGTGGGATATGTCTGATGAGCTGAGAAAAAGAATCGATGCTTGTGATCTTGTAATCTGCAAGGGTATGGCAAACTATGAGACGTTTTCAGAAATAGAGATTCGCCCTATGGCGTATTTGCTGAGAACGAAGTGTCAGTCGATTGCAGATTCTATGGGTGTTCCACGTAATCGTAGTATACTTAAAGTCTACGAGTAATCGCTTTTTTTGTCTTTTTTTCCCACAAAAACGTAATTTTTATGCATAAAGATAAATATAAGTTAAATCCAAATAGTATATGGGGTGAGCCTAAGTGGACAAAAAAAAGCTCCAAGAGCTGTACCATGATGCGTTGTACGAACATTTCATAGACGAAGGTTTGTCTTCATTTGAAGCAGAATGGCGCACAGACCGGGAACTTGAAAAAAGAAGACCGTTTTTTTAATTCAACCTTTTCCTCTTCCAATAAAGCATAAACAAAAAAACAAAAGAGTTGGGAGAAAGAGAGGACCTTGGGCGTCGGAGGGGTTTGGAGAGATGGAAGGAAAGGAAACAGAAGGATGCACCCGCTAGCCCTCTATGTTATACTTTACGTTTTACCATTTAAAAAAATAATTTTGTTTGCCGTGCTCTTGACAACCGTATGGGTGGCTTTATGATCGCTGAGGTCGCCAGACTCCTTTACGAGAATAACAACAAGCTCGACTTCGGTTTGTATATCACCAATTCAGTTCAGGAAGAGATCGGTTTGCGCGGGGCAGAAATGATCACACATACCATTCAGCCAAATCTGGCCATCGTGACCGATGTGTGCCATGATACCTCGACGCCGATGATAGACAAAAAGAAGGAAGGGGAGATCAAGTCCGGCGACGGGCCGGTCATATCCTATGCACCGGCAGTACAGAATAACCTGCGCGAGCTGGTCATTTCCGTTGCAGAAAAAAATAAAATTCCTTTTCAGAGACTGGCAGCTTCAAGGGCTACAGGTACAGATACAGATGCTTTTGCTTATTCAAACGGGGGCGTACCTTCGTCGCTGATCTCACTGCCACTGCGCTATATGCATACTACTGTTGAAATGGTGCACCGTGATGATGTGGAACATGTAATCGAATTGATCTACCATACGCTTCTGAACATAGATTCTAAAGCAGGATTCAGTTACTTTAACTGATCTTTTTCGAAGGAATGTTGGCAAGGGGTTTGGTTAAAAATTAATCAGGGATTGGTTTTATGGTAGCCAAATTGCCGTAGTACAAACTTCTGATGATGCCGTCGGACAAACCGATCTTCGGTACGATTACACTTCTGGCCTTACTCCATTCCATGGCTGACAAATAAATTTTTATTGCCGGTATGATAACGTCAGCCCGATCGGGATTTAAATCCAGGTTGCTGATACGATCCTCATAGGACATGCTGTTTAAAAAGTCGTAATAGGATTGAATATATCTGACAGTCAATGTTTTACCGGGAAGTTTTCCCGACATTTTAAAAAGTTTGTTGATGTTTCCGCCGGAACCGATCAGGGATATATTTTTCATGTTCCCTACAGTGGCTTTTATCCATTCTTCAGCATCCTTCCAGGTATTTTCGCTCACATTTCCATCCAATAAACGAACTGTACCGAGAGGAAAGGATCTCGAGGCAATTTTTTCACCTTTGCTGAAAAAAGTGAACTCTGTGCTACCACCCCCGACATCTACATATAAATAGGATCGGTTGCTTTTTATTATGCTGTGCAGGCCGGTGGAGGAGATTATTTCCGCCTCCATTTCACCGTCAATGATGACGATCCTGATCCCGGAATTGTCGAAAATATATTTGATTACTTCAGCGCTGTTTTTGGCTTCCCTCATGGCGGAAGTGGCGCAGGCCATGTATTTTTCAACTCCGAAAACCTTCATGATCAGCCGGTAGGAGTTCATGGCATCGGTCATTCTTTCCATATTCTTGACCGAGATATTGCCTGCATTAAAAACATCCTCCCCCAAACGGATGGGTACCCTTACCAGCGAGGATTTTTTAAATTCTGTTTCTTTTCCTTCAAACTCAATCACATTGGCAATTAAAAGTCTGACTCCATTCGAGCCAACATCGATTGCCCCGTATCGTTTAATCTGCATTTATTTTTTTTTATGGTATTCCGGGAATTCGGTGAGAATGGTTTTTCCATTTTTAATATTTTTCCAGTGGACTGTCGAAAATGTGATTCCCACAACGCCGCAGGTTGGAACGTGGTCAATTTTTTTGTCGCCGTATTTGTTCACAAAATCACTGATGCCATGGTCATGTGAAAAAATAATGGCAGAATTAAAACTGTCGTCCAGGGCTTTCACTGTTTTGATCAAATAGCCGTCGCTGAAACTGTAAAGAGATTTACTTATTTTGAGATATGCGAGCGGATAATTAAAAGCATAACTAAAGATCATTGCCGTATGAAGTGCTCTGTTGGCGCTGCTGGAAACAAAAACAGAAGGGGTATCAATTTTTTTGCTCAGTACTTCTGAAATCAGATAGGCAGCTTCGATACCTCTTTTCTTTAAAGGCCGGGCTATATCCTTAATACCATCATAAGCCCATGATGATTTAGCGTGTCTCACGATATACAGTGTTTTCATTGAACTGTTTTGTATAGAATTCAAATATAACTTTTTTTGTTTTTCTGTCTCATTATTCAAGCGAAATAATTGGAGCGGCCAGGTTTTTCAGGGTTGTAAGCGTTCTTTTTTCCAGTTGTAATCGGGTTGCAGGGTGAATCTGATTCTGTCGTGCATTCGGTTGGGTCTGCCCTGCCAGAATTCCATGGATACAGGTCGCACCAGATAACCACCCCAAAAAGGAGGCCTGGGTATTTCCTGATTTTTAAATTTTGCTTCAAAAGCCTTCAATTTTTCATCCATAGTGGTTCGTGAATCGATGACCTCACTTTGTTCAGAAGCCCAGGATCCCAGTTTACTGCCATCGGGTCTTGACTCAAAATAGCCATCAGATAAATTGGGTGAGATTTTTTCTGCATCACCTTTAATAATGATCTGACG
>CAYYNJ010000037.1:3549-14293 GCA_964472775.1 uncultured Spirochaetaceae bacterium | reverse complement strand
GGGAAATGGCCCGCCGCATCGACCGGGAAGGGCCCCGCCGCCACGGCGCTCCGGGACCGCTGGAGGGTATTCCCATCCTTCTGAAGGGGAACATCGACACCGGTGATGCCATGGAAACCACCGCAGGCTCCTTGGCGTTGATGGGGTGGAGGGCCAGGGAAGACGCCGAGCTGGTAGAACGGCTGCGCCGGGCCGGGGCGGTGATCCTGGGAAAGACCAATCTAAGCGAATGGGCCAACTTCCGCTCCACCCGGTCTACTTCGGGCTGGAGCAGCCGGGGGGGCCTCACCAAAAACCCCTACATTCTGGAACGCAATCCCTGCGGGTCCAGTTCAGGTTCGGCGGTGGCGGTCTCGGCCAACCTCTGCGCCGCCGCGGTGGGGACCGAGACCGACGGCTCCATCATCTGCCCCTCCTCCGTCAACGGTATCGTGGGGCTAAAGCCCACCGTGGGAATGGTCAGCCAGCGCGGCATCATTCCCATATCGCGGTCTCAAGACACCGCCGGCCCCATGACCCGGACGGTGAAGGATGCCAGCCTGATTCTGTCGGTCTTGACCGACCGGTATACTCCCCCGGCTCCCCTCCGGCAGCCCGGCGGCCTGGATTTGAAAGGGATCCGGATCGGGGTGGTCACCAACTACTTCGGCATCCATCCCGAGGTGGATCGGCTAATAAAGACGGCCCTCTACCGGATGGAGGCCGCCGGGGCGGTGCTGGTGGACACGGAATTCCGCAACCGGAACCGCTTTGGCGAGGCGGAGTGGGAGGTGATGCTGTACGAATTTAAAACCGGCATCGAAGAATACCTCGGACAGGCCAGTGTCCCCGGCGGCATCAAAACACTTGAAGATCTCATCAAATTCAACCGGGACCATGCCGAAACGGTGATGCCCTGGTTCGGCCAGGACATCTTGGAAGCGGCGGTGGACAAGGGACCCCTCACCGATTCGGTGTACCGCAGAGCCCGGAAAAGGTGCCGGGAAGGGGCGGGAAAACACGGCATAGACCGGATTATCGCCAAGGATAAGCTGAACGTGTTGGCGGCCCCTTCGGGGGGACCGGCCTGGAAGACCGACCTCATCACCGGAGACCACCACACCTTGGGGAGCTCTTCCCCGGCGGCGGCGGCGGGATACCCGGCTATCACCGTCCCTGCGGGGTTCATCCACCGGCTACCCGTGGGCCTGTCCTTTTTCGGTCTTCCCTGGACAGAACCGGAACTGATCCAAATCGCAGAAGCCGCCGAACACCTCACCCAGGCCAGACGGCCGCCCCTCTGTCTCACCGCCCCGTAATTCCGGTTTACCTGAAGATACCGAAGGGATAACATCAGATGAGCAAGAGCCCTAGCGGGGGGTGGACTTTTTTTTTTATATCCTTTACCCTATACACACATGAAGTAATTCTTGTGAGTACCGGGCCAGTGAGGCCGCCAATGTTCCGGCAGTGGCAGACTAAGCTGACAAAAACAAGGGAAAGGAAGACCGAAAAATGCGTTTAGAACTGGGGTTTATCCAGGGTCTTTGAAGAGGCAATGGATTATGCTACAAAATGTGGCATAAAGCGAGTCTACCGGCGAAGCTTAGGCACTCTAACTCTATGATTATAGGGTTGGGGTGTTTTTTTTTACTTCCAGCCCGAAAAACTGGAGGTTCCATGCTTTTAACCGAAAAAAGCCAATTGAAAATTGAACTCACCGGCCCGGTAGAATGGCGGGACGAACTAAGAAACAGCATTTCCACAGTGGATGAGCTGAAGAAGTATATTCCCCTCGGTTCCGAAGAGGAAGAAAATATCCGCAGGGTTGTTAAACTCCATCCCATGAACATCACCCGGTACTATCTCTCCCTCATCGATCCCCAGGATCCCCACGACCCCATCAGAAAGATGGCCATCCCCATGGAAGAAGAAATGGTGGTGGCGGGAGCCATGGGACAGACCACTGCCGACCCCTATGGGGACGATAAACACGACAAAGGAAACGGGATTCTCCACAAGTACCCCTACTCTGTCCTGGTGGTGGCCACCGACTACTGTGCCATGTACTGCCGCGACTGTTTCAGGAAAAGAATGGTGGGTCTGCCCAATCAGCAAACCGTGGATAACTTTAAGAAGGCGGTGGAGTATATTCAGAACCACAAAGAGGTGACCAATGTGATCATCTCCGGCGGAGATCCCCTGACCCTTCCCACGGAAATGCTCAGGGAGATGCTCGAGCCCCTGGCGGAAATCGATCATCTCAATTTTGTCCGTATCGGCAGCAGGACCCCGGTGGTCTTTCCCCAGCGGTTTGACGACCCGGAACTGTTGGCCTTTTTTTCCGAATTCAACCGAAAAAAAGCCCTCTTCATCCCCACCCATTTCAATCATAGCCGGGAGCTCACCCCCCAGGCAGCCCGGGCGGTCAGAAGAATCAGGGCCACAGGCACCACGGTCAACAATCAAGCCGTTTTTCTTAAGGGCATTAACGATACCCCCGATGAACTGGAACGGCTTATGAACGGCCTGGTCCGTCTGGGAATCAACCCCTACTACCTCTACCAATGTATGCCCGTGGAACGGGTCCGAAGCCATTTCCAGATTCCCTTGAAAGAAGGCATAGATACGGTGACATCGGCGAAAAAGCGGCTTGACGGATACGCTAAACGGTTCAAGTTCATCATGGGTCACGACTCGGGAAAAATCGAAATTTGCGGCCGCCAGGGCGACCTTCTCATCATGAACAGAATCCACGCCCGCCCCGCAGATAAGGGTGCCGCATCGGATATCATGATCCGCCGACTCACCGAAACCGGCGGCTGGCTGGAAGATTTAACCGAAGCTCAGCTGGCCTGACCATAATCTGAGAGCACACAACCATATAAAGGAGTATATATGAGCGACAAACAAATTATTAAATGCCCCTCCTGCGGGGAGAAACTGCAGCTGACGTCTCCGCCGTCATGGAACAGCGGATACGCCCGCTGTCCGGCATGCCAAAAGAGGGTCTTTCTGTCCCTGAAAGAGAGTAAAAAACCACAGCACCAGAGGCGCTAGGGCCCCTATCCCGCTAACCCCGAAAGCACATGTTTTCACCACACAGGTAACCAAACCAAAGGAGCAATTTTTTTCCCATGAAATCAGAACCATTTTCTATCACAGATATATACGGTTCAAATCTTTTCAGCAATTCCGTTCTCAAAGAAAGGATTCCCCCGAAATATTACGACCAAATAAAGAGGGTCCAGCGGGGCGATGAAAAACTAACCCCCGAATTGAGCGAGAAGGTGGCCGCCGCCATGAAGGACTGGGCCATCGAAAAGGGCGCCACCCATTACACCCACTGGTTTCAGCCCATGACAGGCTCAACGGCAGAGAAGCACGATTCTTTCATCGAACCCACCGCAGACGGTAATGCGCTGCTTCATTTTTCAGGAAAATCTCTGCTCCAAGGTGAGCCCGATGCCTCATCCTTCCCCTCCGGGGGCTTAAGAGAAACCTTTGAGGCCCGGGGATATACCGCCTGGGATACCACCAGCCCCGCCTTTATCCGCCACGATGCGTCAGGGACCACCCTGACCATTCCCACGGCGTTCATTTCGTACCATGGACACTCCCTGGATACGAAAACCCCCTTACTGAAATCCATGAAGGCTCTGAACGACCAGGCCATGCGGGTCCTCAAGGCCCTGGGAAACAAGAGTTCCCACCGGGTCATAGCCACCGTGGGCGCTGAACAGGAATACTTCCTGGTGGACCGGGAATATCTGGATCGGCGGCCCGACCTGCTTTTAACAGGCCGGACCGTTTTCGGCAGCATGCCCGCCAAGGGGCAGGAGCTGGACGACCATTACTTCGGCGCCATCAAAGAACGGGTGAAGAAATTCATGGGAGAGCTGAATGAAGAGCTCTGGAAGCTGGGAATCAGCGCTAAAACCCAGCACAACGAGGTGGCCCCCAACCAGTTTGAGCTGGCCAACGTCTATAGTACCGCCAACATAGCCACCGATACCAATCAGATCTGTATGGAACTGATGGAACGGATCGCCGTCCGGCACGGTCTGGCCTGCCTTCTTCACGAGAAACCCTTCGCCGGCATGAACGGCTCGGGAAAACACAACAACTGGTCTTTAGCCACCGACGGCCGCAGCAATCTTCTTGAAGCGGGGAAGGATCCTTCGGAAATCGAGCTGTTCCTGCTATTTCTATCGGCGGTCATTAAGGCGGTGGACCTCTACGGTCCCCTGCTGAGGTTATCGGCGGCCAACCGGGGGAACGACTTAAGGCTGGGCGGCCACGAAGCGCCTCCCTCGATCATCAGCGTCTACCTAGGTCATGTGTTGACCGGAATACTCGACGGGATGGCGGCGGGAACCGAAACCGACACGGTGGACGAAGGATACGTGAAGACCGGAACTTCCAACCTGCCCCGGCTCTTTAAAGACTCCACCGACAGAAACCGGACAAGCCCCTTTGCCTTCACAGGGAATAAATTTGAATTCCGCATGGTGCCCTCGTCGGGGTCTATCGCCGAAGCCAATATCACCCTGAATACCGCCGTGGCGGATGTTCTCACCGAGGCGGCGGACCGGCTGGAAAAGGCGGCGGATAAAGAAGCGGAGACCGAAGCGATTATTAAAGATTTCTACTCCCGGCATAAGAGAATTGTCTTCAACGGAGACGGATACTCCTCCGCCTGGGAGGAAGAAGCGGAAAAACGGGGGCTTCTCAACTTAGCCACCACCATCGACGTCCTGCCGGAGCTGAAAAAACAGAGCGCCCTGGATCTCTTTGCCCGTCAAAAGGTGTTTTCCCTGCTGGAGCTGGAATCGCGTTTTAATATTGCCGTGGAAAAGTATATCAAAGAAGTGAACATCGAAGCGGCGGTGATGGTGGAAATGGCTAAACTGCAGATTCTTCCGGCGGCGGTTTCCTATGCGGGGGATCTTTCTCAGTCATTGATGAAGTCCCGGGAATTCCTGGGCAGCCTCGACCTGCCGGAAGAGGAAGAATTGATCAGTCGGATCCATGAAAACATCTCTGAGCTGTTAAGGCTGTCAAAAACCCTGAAGAAAGAACGGGCGGCCTTGCTGGACAGCGAAGAGGAGGATTTTACCAAGGCCCTGGGCTATAAGAACAACATTCTTCCCTTGATGAAAGAGCTGAGAGCCGCCGCAGACACCTTGGAGACTCTGGTGGCCAAAGATTATTGGCCCCTGCCCACCTATGAAGAGATGCTCTTCAAACTATAACACCATCACCCCGGGCTTTCATCCCGGGGCGGGCCGGCTTTCCCCCGGCTTCACGGTAAACCGCCCGTCCTACCGGGCGGTTTCTATTGTCCTGCGGCGCTGAAAAAAGTAAATCAAGGCGTAAAGCCCCAGGGCCGCCACGGAAACCGGGTAGAGCATGGTCACCGGCAGCCTCAGGATCGTTTCCGTCACGTAATAGGGCCTCAGCAGGGTAAAGGTCACTAAACCCAAGCCCACTCCCTCGTACCAGCGGTTTTTTGTGAGGAAAAACCGCTGGGTCAGGGCGGCGAAGGCGAACATGGCCAGCAGAGAAGTCAGGAAAACCCAGACGATTCTCAAAGGATTGTGGACATCCACCAAGAGCAGGTCGGTATTAAAGATAAACATGAAGGGCAGGATGGCGGTGCGGATGTCGTAACCGAAGCCCTGGATACCGGTCTTAATGGGATCCGACTTGGCGATGGCCGAGGCGGCAAAGGCGGCCAGCCCCACCGGCGGAGTATCGTCGGCTAAAATTCCAAAGAAAAACACAAAGAGATGGGCGGCGATGAGGGGAAAGACCACCCCCGACTTCATTCCCAGGGTGACGATGATGGGGGCGGTCAGGGAAGCCATGACGATGTAGTTGGCGGTGGTGGGAAGTCCCATGCCCAAAAGAAGGCTGGCCAAAGCGGTGAAAAAGAGGATGAGAATGAAATTCCCTCCGGATATCACCTCGATCACCTCGGTGATGATTCCCCCCAGTCCCAGGGTAACCACCCCCACGATGATCCCCGCCGCCGCCACCGCCACGCCGATGCCCATCATCCCCTTGCCTCCCGCGATCAGGCTGGAGAGAAGCTGGCCGGCGCTCTTCTTAAGCGCTTCCTTGAGGGAGCTCTTCTGCCTTTTGGCGTGCACCAGGTTCTGTATAGGAATGATGAGGGCTAAAACGAGGATGGCCCGGAACACCGAAAGCTGAGGAGAATGGCGTACCACCACCAGTTCGTAGATCAAAAACAGGATGGGAATGAAGAAGTGGCTTCCTCCGATGAAGGTGGAGAAAAAGGGAGGAATCTGCTCCTTCGGCAGCCCCTTGAGACCCAGTTTAACCGCTTCCAGATGGGTGATGTACATCAGGGCGATGTAGGAAATCACCGCGGGGATGAAGGCGGCCCGGATCACCTCCAGGTAGGAAATATTGCAGTACTCGGCGATGATGAAGGCGGCGGCCCCCATCACCGGAGGCATGAGCTGCCCGTTGGTGCTGCACGCCACCTCCACCGCTCCGGCCTTGTGGGCGGGATACCCCACACTCTTCATCATGGGAATGGTGAAGGTTCCTGTGGTCACCACGTTGGCGATGCTGGAGCCGCTGACCATGCCGGTGAGACCGCTGGCCAGAACCGCCGCCTTAGCGGGGCCGCCCCGGTACTTCCCCAGAAGACTGAAGGCCAGGGTGACGAAGTATTTTCCCGCCCCCGCCTGGTCCAGGATGGATCCGAAGAGGACAAAAAGAAAGACGATGGTGGCCGATACATCCAGGGGAATCCCGTAGATCCCCTCGGTGGAAGCGGTGATCTGCCCGATAAAACGGGTCAGTGAGACCCCCTTGAAGGCCAGGACCGACGGCATGTAGGGACCCAAAAAACTGTAGAGGATGAAGACCCCCGCCACCACCGGCAGCACGGGCCCCAGGGAACGGCGGGCCGCTTCCAGGACGAAAACCACCAAAACCACCCCCACCAGCACATCCCGGGTAATCAAGGCGCCCTGCCGGGTCGCCAGGCCCTGGTACTCAAAGACGATGTAGAGGGCCGCCAAGGCCGCCGCCAGGGCCAAAACCATATCGATGACGCTGGTTTTATCCCTCCGGGAAAAATGACGGAGAATTTTAGCCTTTTTGGGTTTACGGAATAAGGGATAACTTAAAAAGGTCAGGGTGATGTCAAAGGTCAGATGAACCGCCCGGACAATCACCGAATCGAGCATGATTATCGAAGCCAGGGAGAGCTGAAAAAGAGACCAGGACGCCGCAATGACCGCCACCAGAATCTTCATCCATCCGGTGTGCTGCTTTCCTCCGAACTCTGCCTCTTCGGCGATCTTCTTTGCCTTTCTTGCCTCTTCGGTTTCTTCCAGGTTGTGGTAATCTAACATGCGTCCCTCTTCAGCTGTAAAATACAAATCCCCCGCCGGCGTTCGGCGGGGGAACAAAAAATGAAAAATCTTACTGTATCAAGCCCGCTTCTTTAAAATACTTCAGCGCTCCGGGATGATAGGGAGCGGTATTCCCTTCCAGCATGTTCTCTTTGGTCAGAACCATGAAGGCGGGATGAAGGGCCTTGAAGTCTTCCAGGTTGTCGAAGATCTCCTTAGTCACCGCATAGACGATGTCTTCCGAAACCTGGGCGGAGGTGATCAAGGTCGCTTTCACACCGTAGGTGGCCACATCGCCTTCGTTGGTGGCGCTGGGGTAGAGGGATTTAGGAATCACCGAACGGGCATAGTAGGGATACTCTTTAATCAGATCATCCACGTTGGTGATGGGGATAAACCGGACCTTCCGGGTTCCCGAGGTGGCTTCCAGCACCGATCCGTTGGGATGTCCCACGGTGTAGAAGTAAGCGTCGATCCGGCCGTCCTGGAGCAGCTTGGCCGATTCCACCGCCTTGAGCTGTTCCGCCTGGATGTCTTTTTCCCAGTCCAGCCCCGCCGTAGAAAGGGCATCGATGGCGTTACCCCGGTTACCCGATCCGGGATCGCCGATGTTCACCCGCTTGCCCCGCAGGTCTTCGATAGACCGAATTCCCGCATCCTCGGCGGCCACCAGGGTGATCGATTCGGGATGAAGGGCACAGACCACCATGAGGTCTTCCTGGGGTCCCCGGTCGCTCCACTCCGCCTCCCCCTTGAGGGCCTGGCTCTGCCGGTCCGACTGGGCAATACCGAATTCTAAATCGCCGCTCAGCACTGCGTTGATGTTGAACACCGATCCTCCGGTGGACTCCACCGTCACCTTAAGGCCATATTCCGCTTCTTTCTGGTTCACGATACGGCTGATGGCTCCGCCGGTGGGATAGTAAACCCCGGTGAGTCCCCCGGTTCCGATGGTGGCGAAAACCTTTTTAGGAGCCGCCGCGGCGGAATCACCGTTCTCCGATTTGGAACAGCCCGTAAAAGCTGTTGCCAGTATTAACAGCACCATGACTGTAATGAGTAATTTTTTCACAATTCCCTCTCCTCTTTATTCAGAATTTCAAAAATATCCGTAATTATATGCGAATCATACAAAAGCGGTCAAGCTTAATCTGTTCTTTTGCGGAGTGACACCGGTAAAAACGCCGCCCGCCGCCGGTTCAGGCCTTACCGGCAGTTCTCGTAGAGACCACGGATGATCTGTTTATCGTAACCGGTGATACCCCAGAGCTTGCCCAGCTTGAGGGCCTGGGTGGTAAGTTCGTCCACGTCAGGATCTTCCACCCCCGCCTCGGCCAGGGTGAGAGGACAGTTCACCGAAGCGATCCAGGCCCTAAAGGCCTCGATCACCGCATCGGTCCTGTCCTCATCCCGGGCAAGGGAGGAAAGTCCCGGGAGCCGGAGGATTTCCCGGCCGAACTTGAGGATCCGAGGCTGAATCTCCCGTTTTTTCATCTCCAGCCAGGCGGGCATCACCACCGAAAGTCCCGCCCCATGGGGGATGTTGTAAACCGCACTCAAGGGATGCTCCAGCATATGGTTAGGGATGGAAGCCCCCTCCAGCCCCGCATTGGCCAGGCCGTTCCAGGCCAGGGCCCCGGCCCACATCACCGAGGCCCGGGCGTTGAAGTCCCGGGGATCCCCCAGAATTCTTTCCAGGCTCTCCATCACCGCCCGGACCATCCCCTCCACAAAACCTTCCTGGACCGGTGCGAAAGGGTCGGTGGCAGTAAAGTACCCCTCTAAAAGATGGCTCATGATGTCAAAGCAGGCGTAGCTGGTGTAGGAACGGGGAACCGAGAAGGTTAGCTCAGGATCGAGGAAAGCCGCCCGGGGTGCTAAATGGGGGGAGCGGATACTGAACTTTTCCCGGGTTTCAGGATTTGTCAGCACCCCCGCCTGGTTGGTTTCGGAGGAGGTGGCGGGCAGAGTCTGCACCGCCACGATGGGCAGGGCCTGCCGGATGATCTGCTTCTTCAGGTAGAAATCCCAGAGGGGGGTACGGCAAAGGGCCCCGGCGGCGATGGCCTTGGACTCGTCGATCACACTGCCCCCCCCCACGGCGAGGGTGAAATCCGCCTGCTCCTCCTTGGCCCTCCTGATCCCCTGTTCTCCGCGGTCCCGCACGGGCTTGGCGGTGACGAACCCGTGTTCCACCACCGAGATACCCTGCCGGGACAACTGATCGATCACCTGATCGTAGAGCCCGCTTTCCTTGATGCTGGAACGGCCGTAGACCAGGAGCGCCTTGGATCCCAGTTCTTTACACACCACCCCTAGCTGCGCCACAACCCCCCGGCCGAAAACCACCCGGGTGGGGGAATAAAATTCAAAACTATTCATGTCTCAACCCCTCTCTCTTCAATATCTGAAATACAATACTTTAACGTATATAGGATAATCGATCCCCCGGGAGGCCGCAACCGGGGCAAAAGGAAAAGACGGGAACCGGCGGACGGGGCCGCTCGAGGCTCCCGGGTCCATCGACGGAGTTGGTGAAACCGGGTCTTGCGGAAAATAAGAACATCCCCTACAATGGGGAATACAAGAAAAAGAGGGGGCCGAAACCGCAACCAAGCCCCCGGGTGTGAAAAAGTGAAAGAAAAAGTAAGAAACGAACCTGCTCCGCAGACATCGACGCCGGAGGATCGAGATACGCCGGCCTTCGAGAAAATGCTCAATTACCTTTGTATTTTTGCCACCCTGGCAGTTGCTGCGGGATTGATCTGTCTCTTTCAAAACGGCTTTAACCTGCTCTGTCTGACCCAGATCCTGGCAGCCCTGGTGGTGTATTTTCTCAAACTCAGCCGCCGCCGGTTCACCATTTTGAAGAAAATCCACATCTTGGCGGCCCTCTTCCTTGTGCTTGGCGCCATAGGGCTGCTCAGTTACGGGCTGGTGGCCAACACACTGATCCTTTTCCTCCTCCCCCTGTTTCTGGCGGGAGAATATCTTAATAAGAAGGCTTTCTTTTTCTATTTATTTCTGTCGGTTCTTATCTACGCCGCCCTGGGGTTCATGGTTCTTGTGCTGGGATACACCCCCCCCGGATACTCCGAGGGCTACCATTTGACTCTTCCCGCCTGGGTCTCCCCCATCACCGGCGCCTTCACCTTCGGGGTGGTTCTCACCGCCGTCAGCAGCATCCATAGAAGACAGATGGCCAAACTCAACCATGACCTGGAAGATAAAAATCAGCAGATTGCCGCCCTGGCAGACCACGACGAGTTGACCGGCCTGCCCATCATGAGGGTATTTAAGAAACATCTCTACCTGGCCATCCAGGCCAGTAAGAGAGAAGAAAGACTCATCGCCGTTTGCTTCCTTGATCT
>CAYYNJ010000037.1:3211-3539 GCA_964472775.1 uncultured Spirochaetaceae bacterium | reverse complement strand
CACGGCCATGATGCGGGAGATGCTGTGCTGAAACATGTCTCGCGGCAGCTCGAGGCGGCGGTACGGCCCCAGGATGTGGTGGCCCGCAACGGGGGAGATGAGTTTCTCATCCTGCTTAACTCCCTGAAAAACGAAGTGGCTAACATTGAAGACATTTGCCAGAGGATTCTCTCATCGGTACAACAGCCCCTGACCTACCAAGATACACGCCTCCAGGTTTCTGCCAGCATTGGTGTCGCGCCCCTGGACAAACGGGATATCACCCTGGAAGAGCTTATCAAGGGAGCCGATTCGGCCATGTATGAGGTGAAAAAAGTTTGTTCTCTGC
>CAYYNJ010000037.1:0-3201 GCA_964472775.1 uncultured Spirochaetaceae bacterium | reverse complement strand
GGGGTGAAAATTTTTACCTTCGAGAACCCCGCCTCTTCGGAAGCCGCGGATTAAACGGTTCCGGGCTTTTCCGCCGCACCGCCCAACAGGATTCCCCGCCCCTTCTCCCACTTTTTCTGGATTTTAAACCCCGCCCCGCAGATAGCCGCTTCGGTTTCCCGGTTAAGGTGGCAGTTGCCGGCGATCCGCCGCCACCCCGGGGTCAGACGGTGCTGCAGCGAGGCCAGCCCCCGATGGCGGGACAGAACATGCTCAATAAAAAGAAGCTGTCCCCCCGGCTTTAAGACCCGGAATATTTCCCGGAACCCCTCTTCGGGCCGGAGAACACTACAGAACACCAGGGTAAAAACCACCGTATCAAAAGAAGCATCGGGAAATTTCAGCTTCTCCACATCCGCATCGAGGTACTGCAGGGGTATACCAAACCCCCGGGCCCGTTTCTCCACCAGGGGATCAATCTCCTGATCGGTCAGGGTCAGTGATGTGAGCTGATCCTCCCGGTAGTACTTCAAATTGATTCCCGTTCCCGCTCCAATCTCCAAAACCCTTCCCCGGGCCCGGGGAATCACTTCATTTCTCATTTCATGGAGGGCGAATTTCTCCAGGGGAAGCATGAAGAGATCAAACATCACCGGTGCCATGGTCATAACCGCCCCCTGCTTGGCAGACTCTACTTAATTGATAATATATTCAAATTCTACAATGAAAGCAAAAGGTCCTTGAATCCCAGCCCCCGGTGGGGCTAAACTGTCCCCAGATTGAGAGGAGGCGGGTCATGAAGGATTCCACCAGAGTATTAACCATCGCCCTTCCCGAGGTATGGGAAGGAACCAACCGGAAGGGGGTCCTGATCATCCATGGATTCACCGGCTATTCCGGTGAAATGAAGGAGCTGGCGGGGAGCCTCCACGGTCACGGCTACACCGTTTCGGTACCCCGGCTCCCCGGCCACGGCACCAACCGAAAGGACTTCCTTAAAACCAACGGCCGGGACTGGTACAACCACGTGGCCAATGCCTACCTGGACCTTCAAACCCGGTGTGATTCCGTGTCGGTGATGGGTCTCTCCCTGGGGGGAGTGCTTACCCTGCTCCTGGCCGAACAATTCAGCCCGGAAAAAATCGCTCTCATGGCCCCCGCCATGGCGGTAAGCGATCCTCTGTTCAGTCTGACCCCGGTTCTTCAGTTTTTTATTCCCCGGATGAAAAAGACCTGGGAAACCGACGGCAGCGAAGGAGACGAAAAAAAGGTTTTAGGCCGGGAATACTGGAGTTATCATTTCCCCCGGCAGCTCGCCCAGGTTCACAAACTGATGCACCGGGCCCGGAAGAATCTGGCACGGGTGGCATGTCCGACCCTGATCCTTTTATCCGAGGCAGATTCCACGGTACCCCTGAAGGCGGGAGAGATCATAGAAAAGGGGATTCCCCACGGGAAGATTCGGAAGGTGATCCTGAAAACCAGCCCCCACGTCATCGTGGGGGGGGATGAAAAAGAAGTGGTCTTTAAAGAGATTGTTCAGTGGCTGAACAATCCGCTCTAGGGCCCCCGGAGGGCCTAACCCTTTAACAGTGTTTCTCACCGTGGATAAAAAATCCTGGTAAACACTGGTATTTGTTGATTTTACTCTTTCAAAACCGGCATTTTCCGTTTTTGAAAGAGTAAGTTTTTACAGAACAAGGAAATGGCGCGATTTTTTATCCACGGTTGTGGACACTAAATAATCTTTTAAAGGAGTACCGCTTGAGCCCTCTATCCATTATCGGCATCGCCGTGGGTCTGGCCATGGATGCCTTTTCCGTCAGCATCGCCTCGGGGGTAAAAATCAAAGAGGTAAACTTCGGCCACTACTTCCGTCTGGCCTTCCATTTCGGCCTCTTCCAGTTTTTCATGCCCCTCCTGGGTTTTTACGGAGGGGTGGCGGTGGAGGGATTCATCCAGCGGTATAACCACTGGGTAGCCTTCGTCCTGCTGGCCTTCATCGGCGGGAAGATGATCCGGGAATCCTTCTGCCAGGGCGATTCAGAAAAAGGCAGCTGTGACCCCTCCCGGGGGAAAACCTTAATCATGCTTTCGGTGGCCACCAGCATCGACGCCGCTGCGGTGGGGTTCAGCTTCGCCGCCCTGGGAATGCCCATTTTCGGTCCCGCGGTGATCATCGGAATCATCTGCCTGGTCTTTTCCGCCTTCGGTGTCTTTCTCGGTGATCGGGTGGGAACCCACCTGGGCCCCTGGGCAGAGAGGGCCGGAGGGATCATGCTGATCCTCATAGGCATAAAAATCGTCTTAGATCATCAGATCTTCTAAAACTTCTCTTTCATGAAGGTCCTGCGGGCCTGTCTCCTGAAGTAAAGATCCACCGGCAACCAGACCGGCACGGCGGCCTTCCACCGGTGATACTCGGGATACTTCGAGGCGGTGATGTTCTCCGCCATCACCGTGGAACCCGCAAACAGAAGAATCAGAAGAAGGGCCCCGATGCCGGACCAGTGAAAGGCTCCCAGGGAAACATGAAGATAGAGGGAGAGAACAAGCCACTGTCCCATCTCGCCAACGTAATTTGGATGGCGGGAAAATTTCCAGAGCCCGTAGGTGTTAAAACCCAGCCCCACCCGGCGGTCCTTCCCGAGCAGCGGATCCTCCCTCTTTTTATAGTAACCTAGCTGCTGCAGGTCTGCGGCGGTTTCGAGGAGCAGAAGTCCCGCCCACAGGGTAAAAAAGAAAACATCAATTCCTCCCAAGGGACCGGTCAACCGTCCCAGAAAATAAAGAGGCAGGGTGATCCAGAAAACCAGAAGAAGCTGGTAGAACGAAATGAACAGCAGATTAAATATTTCAAAGGCCCAGCGGGTAGGGATCTTCGTCCTCAACACCTCCCAGCGGTAATCTTCCCCGTAAAAGCCCCTTTTCAAAGAAAACCGGTATCCCCCCTTCACGGCAAAATTAGCGGTGAGCCGGGAGCCCCAGAGAATGATGATGATCATACCCAGAATATACCGGGGATTAGCCGAATAAAGGGGGAACCAAATCAAGGCATACACCGGAGGAAGCAGGGACCAAAGCCGGTCCACCTGAGAGTAGTTCCGGGTTATCAGGCCTGCCAAAAATGAGTAAACCACAGCAGCCCCCAGGACAAAGAGAGATACCTTCATGGGATCCATGGAAACCTCCAAAATAATCAGTTGCCAACCCTTCGGGTCT
>CAYYNJ010000036.1:4651-14536 GCA_964472775.1 uncultured Spirochaetaceae bacterium | reverse complement strand
ATTCGTGTGTACCGGCATAAAATCAGCACCGCCGCCGATGCCTTGGAAGCGGAATTTCAAGGGAAGCACCGGGCCTACGGCGGTTTAACTCCGGGAGAACTGGAAACCCTGTTAGAGAACGATGAACTGCTTCCCCCGGAAGGGTGGGGTTATGAAAAAACCGTGGAGATCGCCGGCCGGCTTTTCGTCAGGCACAGCCTTAAGGTGGGCAGTCCCGGCTACATGGCCCATCTCCACGGGGCGCCTTTGATCGATTCCCTGGGGGCGGAGCTGCTTCTTTCTGCGGCGAACCAGTCCATGGATTCCTGGGACCAATCCCCCATGGCCACCGAAATGGAGCGGCGGGTGGTCCGGCAGCTTTGCGGCCTCGCCGGTTTCGGTCCCGGTTCGGACGGCATCTTTACCTCCGGAGGCACCCAGTCGAACCTGATGGGCATCCTCCTGGGCCGGGACTGGTTTATCGAAGAAAAAATGGGGTGGCCCATCCGCCGGGACGGCCTTCCCCCCGATTCCCCCCGGCTGCGGATCTACACCTCCGAGGTGAGCCACTTTTCGGTGGAAAAAAGCGCCCAGCTCCTAGGGCTGGGATCCCGGGCGGTCCGGGCGGTTCCGGTGGATACGGCCCAGCGGATGAGGCCCGAAGCCCTGGAGGCGATGATAGCAGAAGATGCTTCTGCGGGGCTGATTCCCATGATGGTCTGCGCCACCGTGGGCACCACCGATTTCGGCAGCATTGACCCACTTAGGCCCCTCCGGGAGATCTGCCACCGCCGGGGCTTGTGGATGCACACCGATGCCGCCTACGGCGGAGGCCTCTTAGTATCGGGAAAATACCGTTCCCGGCTGGGGGGCATGGAAGAAACCGACTCCCTGACGGTGGATTTTCACAAGATGTACCTACAGCCCATAAGTTGCGGGGGCTTTTTCCTGAGGGAGGGCGCTCACTTCGAGAAGCTCACCCTCCACACCGATTATCTCAACCGCCGGGAAGATGAAGAAGAAGGGTACCACAACCTGGTGGGGAAATCTTTGGCCACCACCCGGCGTTTCGACGCCCTGAAAGTGTGGGTCAGTTTTAAGAGTCTGGGGCAAAAGGGTTGGGAGGATATGATCGACCGAACCCTGGATAACGCCGCCGCGGTTTACCGCTTCCTGGACCAGGATCGACGGTTCCAGACGGTGGCGCCGCCGGAAATTTCTTCGGTGGTGTTCCGGTATACCGGCGGTGAGGACGGAGGCGCCGGCCCCGAAGAGGGTGACCGGAAGGACAGCCCCGGGACCGAAGGCGCCGGCCCCGAAGAAAGGCTTGACCGGATCAATGCGGCGGTGCGGCGCCGGCTTCTCCACCAGGAAGGGGTTATCCTCGGACAGACCAGGGTGAAGGGCCGGATTTTTCTCAAGATGACCCTGCTGAATCCGCAGGCGGAACCGGATAAAATGGCCGGACTTATTAAGACTGTGGCGGACCTGGCGGCGGAAGAGAGCCTAAAGACCGTTTAGCCGCCACTGGCTGAACCGATGGGGGTTCTATTCTAATCGCCACGAAATCAAGTTCGTCCGGTAAAAACCTTAGAACAGAAAGGCCCCGTCCTTGATCAGATCCAGGAATGTGCCGTTTTTGAGGCGGGCCCTCACCTCCACATCGCTACTGCCAATCATCATATCTTCATGGACGTTGCCGGTGTTCATTCCTATTTCCAGAAGTTCATCGTCGGTGTAGTCTCCCGGCTCCCGGAGGGTGGAGGGATAGGCCTTGCCCAGGGCCAGGTGACAGGCGGCATTTTCGTCGTAGAGGCCGTTGTAGAAGGTGATACCCGGGGCGGCAAAGGGAGACCGGGGGTCCACCAGGGCTAATTCGCCTAGGTAACACGCCCTTTCGTCCATGGCGAAGAAGGCATCCAGGCTCTCCTTCCCCCGTTCAGCCCCGTAATCAACTACCTTGCCGTCCTTAAATTCAAACCAGGCCTTGAGGGGAACCTCGCCTATGTTCTGGTGCATCACGAAGGGCCGCGTCAGGGTTACCCGCCCTTCCGCCCGGCGCCAATCCGGGGATGTGAAGATTTCATCGGTGTGCAGGTTGCAGACAAAGCGGTTTCCCGACGCATCCCGCTCAAAACCGCCCACCCAACGGGCCCGGGGGTTCACCGCCACGGTAAGATCCGTGCCGGGTCCAGTAAAGCTGATCGAATCAATATCTTGGCGGCTTAAGGTTTCGGCCCTTCTTTCGTCTTCCTGAAGTTTCTCTTTCCAAAAGGCCACCGGATCGTCCCGGTCCAGCCGCATGATGCTGATGATGGCGTCCCAGTACTGGGCCACCGCTTCGGAGGCGGAAAGCCCGGGGAAAGCCTTGGCGGCCATGGCCTCCGAGGGGAAGTAGGTGAGGACCCAGGGAATGGTGTTTGACATGAGGGCTTTCATCCGGGGTTGTTTAACCTTGCCCAGGGTGCGGAAATATTCTGCTCCCCGGCGGGCGGACAGACCTTCATAGGCATCGGCATCGGCTTCGCTGATCAGGGCGATGTGCTTCCATCCGGCGGTGCTGGTTTCCTTGTATCGGAGGGATAAGTATTCGGGGAACCAGAAATTCCCCTTCCCATGGGTGATCCGCTGGGCTCCCAGCCGGGGCTCATCGTAGGCCAGGTCAACCCAGGCGGCACCCCGGGCGTAGGCCCGATCCGCTAAAATTAAAGCACCTTCCCTGCAGGGAAAGTCCAGGCTGATAAGAAGTTTTTCCCCCGCTTCCAGATTGATTCCAAAGAGCATGAGGTCGGCTATTTTTCCGTAGATTTCTTTATTCATGGCTCCAGTATAGGGCGGTAATCCGAAGTTGGCAATTCGGGAACGGTAAAAAACCCTTCTAAGACGCCGATGCTTTTCCGATTTCAAGGATCGACCGGATGACTCCCTCTGACAAGGACAGGAGGCGGGAATAACTCTCTTCCCGTTCTTCTCTTCCTGTTTGATTCAGGGAAAGGATGATCCGGTTAACCAGGTCGTGCAGCTTTTCATGTTCCTGGACCATGGTCTTGAACGCCGGGAGGGCTTTGATCTTTTCAGGAGCCTCTTCATCAATCCAGTGCCCCAGGGCACAGCCATGATGGTCCGTAAGACTATTCCCCTCCATCACCTTTTTACCGTCCATCACGGCCCGGGCGTTTAAGACCCACAGAAGATGCTGGAGGATGATTTTTACCACCGGCAGATTCCGGTCCTGACCTCCGAATTCGAAATTCTGAAAGGCCTTAATCTTTTCCATGTAGACTTCGTAATTTACCACCGCCTCGGAGATGGAAATGAAAACCATGTTGATGTCCTGGGCGATGGAGGCAATTTTCAGGACCTCTTCCCGGCTTTCACCGCTGGCTTCAACGATCTGAGTAATGGAGTTCCTCATATCCCGGGTACTCTCGGCGATTTCCCGGGACCCTTCTTTGATGTGAGCGGTTACCTCGTTGAGGGTTTGGGTGGCATCGACGATCTCATGGCTTCCCACGTTTAGTTCCGACGTGGCCCGGCTGATTTCTTCAAAGGCCTGTACCATCTCGGCGGTGTCGCTGCTGATTTTACGGTTGCTGATCAGGGCTTCGTGGCCGGCGTGTTTGACTTTGCCCACGTTGGATACGATGGCTTTCAAGGTATTGGATATCAGGGCGGCGTTGCGGGAGGTGGATTCCGCCAAATTCCTGATTTCTCCGGCCACCACGGCGAATCCCCGGCCGGCGTCCCCGGCGTGGGCCGCTTCGATGGCGGCGTTCATGGACAGCAGGTTAGTCTGGGAGGCGATGTTGTTGATCACCGTGATGATCTCCTGAACTGAATCGACACTGGCGTGAACCTGTTCGATAAGGTCGTTCATCTGCTCCATTTGATTCTGGCTGTCACCGGTCAGGTCCTGCAGGTTCCGGGCGGTTTCCTGTTTTTTCCCGGTGATCTCCCGGACGTTATGGATGGAGGCATCCATTTGCTCCACCGCCGCTGAAGTTTGGATCACCGAACTGGACTGGTTTTCGATCTGGCGGCTGAATTCGACAATGGTTTGAGAAATCTGTTCTATCGCCGATGAAGAATTGACAATGTTAGCGTTGAGGGCTTCGATTTTATCATTGATGACCTGGACACTGCCGTTGATAGACGTAATCAGGTACACCGAATCTTTCATTTCTACGGCGAAGCCCACGGTTTGCCGGGCGTTCTCTTCGATGACCTGGCCGGTTTTCATCCGAGAGTCCTGACAAGCCTGCATATGGTCTTGAAGGATACGGGGAGGATGGGCACAGCCTTGGCCGTCCCGGCCGGCAGTGCAGAGACGGCCCAAGATGACTTGGTCGTATTCACCCAGGGTACGCCGGTGCCGGATTGAGGTAAAAAGGTTTATTCCGGGAAGCAGTACCAAGGAGGCCGCCGGAAACGCCCATCCTAAACCTGAACCGGAAAATAAAAACAGGCCCGCCAAACCCGCCAGGGCGGCAAAGATCGTAAGGAGAAACGGAATAAAGAAAAAATGAGACATCAAAGGCTTGTCAATCATGATGCATCCCCGAAGTAAAAAAGTTTCCGCTATTCTAATATAGGAGAGGATTCTCCACAACAGAAAGAGAGAATTATTACTAAAAAGATCAGCCTAAGGCGAATACTTCAGGGCGGTGATGCCGCAGGGCGGAAGAGTGAGGACCCCCTCCCGGGGCAGCGCTGCCTACGGCTAGAGGGGCTCCCAACGAACGTCCCCTAGGCCTTCCGCCTGCCATACCGGTTCCAAGTTCAGCTTTTGGAAGCCGCCAATATCGAGGTTGACCGCTAAAAACAAGGCGGGCCCGTCTCGGTGGGAACGGCGCAGCGCCGCCAGGACGGCATGGTGCCCTCCGTCCACGAAGGTGAGATTTCCCAGGTCTCCCAGCAAGGGTTCGGCATCCACAAGTTGGTTGATTTTTTTTACCGCGTCGTGAAAGAGTCCGGGGGTGCGGGCTGGAAGCTCCCGGTGGTATCCTATGAAGGGAACCTTCTCCCTGACTCCGTCTTCCACCCCTTGAACCAGGCCGGTTTGGCCTCCGGTCATGACGGCTCCGATAAAGTAACGGGGAACCGTTGATTCCAGGCTTCCATACAGCCGGGCGGGCGGTTCGGTATCATGGGTGGACAGGGGGGTAAAATGGAGGGGCGCTCCGGGTTCGTGGAGGGTGGCCAGGTATCGACGCAGTTCCGGGACGAAGGGATACTCCCAGGTGTTGGCCAGGATGAGGTTCAGCCGCCAGGGGGCCACCCTTTTCTTAAGAATATCCGGGGCGTCGAAGTATTCCGCCAGAAGGCTTACCCCGGGATGGCGGGCCGAAAGCACCGCTCCCAGGTGTTCCACAAAACCAGGATGGGAGGAGTGAAGATTATCAAGCCTGAGGAAACCGCCGTCTCTTTCCGCCAAGGCGGCCCAACGGCAGGCGTATTCGGTGAAGAAGGTCCATATTTGATCCCTGATGTCCCGGTTTGGGTGGTCGTACCAGACCTTGGCCAGGTCTTCCCAACGGATCCATTGGTTGTTGTGCCAGCATCCCGCCCTATAGAATCCGTCGGGTTCCTGCGGGTCGGGGACGATCCATTCGGGGTGTTCCTGCGCCAGCTTCCCGTCGGCGGCCACGTGGTTCAGTACCAGGTCGAAGCAGAGCCGCAGCCCCTGACGGGAACAGAAATCCGCCAGTCCGGACAGTTCCTCCCAGCCGTCGGCTTCGGGGTTCTTCAGCAGGGACCGGTCCAATCGCCCATGATCCCCCACCGAATAGGGACTCTGGGATCCCCCGGTCTGGGTGAAGGGCAGAAAATGAACGGCGTTGAATCCCATGTCTCTGAGGGCTTTAAGCTTCTCCGGCCATTGGCGCAGGGGACCCGAGGCGAAGGGGATGAAGGTGTAGAGTTTCAGCCCTCTTACCTCCGGCGGATCTACCAGGAGATTGTGGTAGGGGCTGGGATCCCAGACAAGCTTTTCCCCGGGCCGGGATGGTTCGGAAACGGCGCTTGGACTGTCAGTGTTGTCGGGGGTGCCTGCAAACCGGTACCGGTAGAGCCCGGGGGTCTCCAAGGTCAGGGTCAGGGAGAAGACCCCTCCTCGGCCCGTTTCCATGGGCCGGTACTCCCATCGTCCCCCCGGCTCGGGGCCCGGAAGATTCAGGTGAAGCCATCCCCGCACAATTCCCGTTTCCCCCGGCGGGGTGAGCGAAAAAGTGACGGTTTCGCCGCGGTAGGCCCGGGCGGTGCGTTCCGGATCGCCGGGAAAGTGCCGGATCCAGCTCAATCGGATAACCTTCCGTTGACGGGATGCGGTTTCACATCCCACACGTCCCGGGCGTATTCCAAGATGGTGCGGTCGCTGGAAAATTTCCCCGCCGATCCGATGTTGAGGATAGCCTTTTTGTTCCAAAGCTCCCGGTCGGTGTAGTCTTTACGCATCCGGGTATGGACTTCACTGTAGGAAGGCAGATCCAGCAAATGCCGGTAGTGGTCGTTCACCAGCAGAACCTGCCGGAGGGAATCAAAGATGCCCGGTTCGGAAATGTTGAAGTGGTTTCCGAAAAGCAGATTCAGGGCTTCCCTGATCTCCTGGTTTTCCAGGTAAATTCCTTCGGGATAGTAACCGTGGCGGCTATCCTCGATTTCTTCGGCGGTTTTTCCGAAGATGTAAATATTTTCGTTTCCCACTTCCTGGGCGATTTCGATGTTGGCTCCGTCCAGGGTTCCTATGGTAAGGGCCCCGTTGAGGAGAAACTTCATGTTTCCCGTCCCCGAGGCTTCGGTTCCGGCGGTGGATATCTGCTCGGAAATATCCGAAGCGGGAAAGATCCATTCCGCCATGGAGACCCGGTAATCCGGGAGGAAGTGAAGCTTTAACAGATTCCTTGTGTCGGGATCGCCGTGGATGACGCTGCCCACGCTGGTGGCGAGTTTTATGATGGTCTTGGCCATTTCATACCCCGGGGCGGCTTTCCCGCCGATGAGGAAGGTATGGGGTTCCATCTTCTGACCCTGCCGCACCCGGTTATAGAGGATGATGATATGCAGAATGTTCAGGAGCTGGCGCTTGTATTCATGGATCCTTTTAACCTGGACATCGAAAACCGAGTCGGGGTTCAGCCGGATTCCCTGGGACCTCATGATGTAGTCTGTGAGGGCCGTCTTGGCATCCCGCTTAACCTTGCTGAATTTCTCCCGGAATACCGCATCATCCGCCAGAGGTTTGAGTTTCTCCAGCTGGGAGAGGTCGGTGATCCAGCCGTCGCCGATGGCCTCGGTGATCAGGGAGGCTAGGGGCGGGTTGGCTTTAAGGAGCCAGCGGCGCTGGGTGACGCCGTTGGTTTTGTTGCTGAACCTCTCGGGAAACATCTGATAGAAATCCGGTACCAGCCGGGTTTTCACCAGTTCGCTGTGGAGCTCCGCCACGCCGTTGGTGGAGTGGGACCCCACGATGGCCATGTGGGCCATGCGGATCCGTTTCGGATCACTTTCCTGAATCAGGCTCATCCTGTTTAACTTGCCGAAATCGCCGGGGTACTTGGCGGAAACCCGCTGGAGAAAGTGATGGTTGATACCGTAAATAATCTCCAGATGCCGGGGCAGCAGCGATTCCACCATGGCCAGGGGCCATGTTTCCAGGGCTTCTCCCATGAGGGTATGGTTGGTGAATCCGAAGGATTTCACCGTAATCTTCCACGCCTTCTGCCAATCCAAACCTTTTTCGTCGATGAAAAGCCGCATCAGTTCCGGGATCGCCATGGTGGGATGGGTGTCGTTGAGCTGCATGGCCGCTTTTTCAGGAAACTGATCGTAGGGCAGCCCTAGCCGTTCAAACCGGCGCAGCACATCTTGCAGGGAAGCGCTGACGAAGAAGTACTGTTGCCGGAACCTGAGTTCCTGACCGTGGTAAAATGAGTCGTTGGGATAGAGTACCTTGGTAAGCGCCGCCGCCCGGCCTTCACTCTCCACAGAACTGTAATAGTCTCCCTGGTTAAAACGCCGGTAGTCGAACTTGTCCAGACTCTCGGCCTTCCAAAGCCGCAGGGTATTGACGGTGTTCCCGCCGTAGCCCACCACGGGCATGTCGTAGGGGATGGCAAGGATTTCCTGGAAATCCTTCCATTTAGACCGGCCCTTATGATCTTTCACCACCTTACCGCCGAAACGGACCTTTACGGGGATGTCGTATCGGGGGATCTCCCAGGGGTTCCCGTTCTGAAGCCAGTCGTCGGCGTATTCAACTTGATAACCGTTTTCGATTTTCTGACGGAAGAGGCCGTATTCGTAACGGAGGCCGTATCCCATGGCGGGGATTTCCAAGGTAGAGAGGCTGTCCATAAAACAAGCCGCCAGACGTCCCAGGCCCCCGTTTCCCAGGGCGGCGTCGACCTCCAGCTCCTTGAGTTCTTCCCAGGAAAAACCCAGTTCCTCCAAGGCTTCCTTGATGTTCTTTTCAAACCCCATGTTGAGGACGTTATTGCCTATGGCTCGTCCCATGAGAAATTCGAAGGAGAAGTAGTAGACCGTCTTCACCTTGTCCCTTTGGTGAACTTCCTGGGTTTTCAGCCATCGTTCGATCAGGTGGTCCCGGATGGTCAATACCAGGGCTTTGTATCGCTCCTGGTCCTCGGCGGTTTCGGGCGATACCGCCAAGGTGTATTTCAGGTGTTCGGTGAAGTTAATAGAGAGCGCCAGCGGATCGGTATTCAGCCGCGGCCCTGTCCGGCGTCTTTCTTCGGTTTTCATATATGCTCCTCCCGCAAACAAAAAGAATACTCATTATTGAAAAAATGTCCAATTAACCTTGCGTTTATTCCCAGGAAAAACGGTTTATGTTTATAATAACGGTTATGAAGACCTATTTCAAAGGACCTGGCGATTCCGAAATCACCGCCAAAGTAAGCTGTCCTGTCTGCGAAACCTCGGAGGTTAAGCCTTTTTGGGAATTAGGCAGCTACTCTTTCCAGAAATGTCTCTGCTGCGGTCATGTGTACCAGAATCCCCGGCCCCGGCCGGATGATCTCATCCGCCGATATGATGAAGACTACCAGGTTTACGAGGTAGAAAACGCCGATAACTTTTTCAACCTCATGCAGTTAGGATTGGAGGATGTGGGGTTTTCCCAACTCGAGGCGGCCCTTCCCCAAGATAAAAGGTTCCTCGACGTCGGCTGCGCCACGGGAAAGCTGGTGGCTCACCTGAAAAGCCGCGGGTGGGAAGCCCTGGGTACCGAGGTCTGCGCCGCCTCCGCCGAGTACGGCCGTACCCGCCGGGGGGTGACCATCCTGGAGGGAACCCTGGAAGAGCTGGGGTTGGTTGACGACCCCTTCGATCTGGTTCACTCCAGTCATGTGATCGAACACGTCCCCGGGCCGGGGGTTTACCTGGATGAAATCTTCCGGATCATCAAACCCGGAGGCCACTTCATCTGTGTCACCCCCAACACCGCCAGCTTCCAGGCCCGGTTCTATCGCCGGGAATGGCGCAGCGCCATCGCCGACCATGTTCACCTTTTTTCATTAACCAATCTGAAGCGGCTCATGGTCCGCCACGGTTTTACCGTATTACGCCAGGGAACCTGGGGGGGAATCCCCCAGGGGCAGGCGCCGTCTCCGGTTAAGAAAATCATGGACCGGGCGGCCAAACACTTCGGTTTCGGCGACGTGATGATTCTTCTGGTTCAGAAGCCGGTTTAGATTAAGTCACCGTACCGGGAAATTTTCCAAAAACTCCCAGGAGCGTAAAATGGCCGCACTGCTCCAGGCTTGGGCGAAACAGCCCCGGCCGTTTTTCGGTTTGGCGCCGTCAAAAATTTCCGAAACCTGGCCCAGGCCATCTTCCATGAGATGCTTTTCCAGGAAGGTGGTGAGGAATTCCTTCAGCTTGGTTCGT
>CAYYNJ010000036.1:0-4576 GCA_964472775.1 uncultured Spirochaetaceae bacterium | reverse complement strand
ATCCCGCTCGTCGCCATTGCCCCGGTAAACGGGGCAGAACCGCGGGTCCTCCGGGGCCAGGGTTCGAAGTCCCAGGGGAGTCAGGAGCTGCTCTTCCACCGCTTTTAAGACCCCCAGCTGTTCCTTCCGGGTCAAGGGCGAATAGGGCAGGGCCAGAGGAAAAAGCATGTTGGGCCTGAGGGACCTATCGGGTCCTTCCGGAGTGATGCAGTCGGCCAGGTATTCTTCGCGGGGCAGCCAGAAGGCTTCCCTGAAAGCCAGGGGCAGGCTGCCGGTCAATTCCTCGGCCCGGCGGTTGGGGGTTTTCTCCAGCCTTTTCTGCAGTTCCAAAAGATATCGGAGGTTGTTGTACCAGAGGGCGTTGATATCTACCGCTTTGCCGTACCGAGGGGTAACGGGTTTGCCGTAGGCGGTGGCATCCATCCAGGTGAGCTGGGTTTCCGGCGAACCGGCGGATAGAAGACCGTCGCTTTCTAAGCGGGTGTGGGGTACCTTGTTGTGGAGGAACGCCTTCATGATGGCCTTAACGGGTTTGTAGAACCGTTTTTCAAACTCCAGTTCCCCCGGAAAGAGGGACGATCCCGCCAGGTAAGGGTCCGCCGCCTGTACCGCCGCCACGTAGAGGAGAGAAGCATCGATGGAGTTGTAGGAGGCAAAGCCCTGCAAGCCCCCCAGGGTATTGGGAATCAGGCCTTTTTTTATGTATTTGCCGTAGGATCGGAGGATGGCGGCGGCGGTTTTCTGTTTCCCCGTAGCCAGGGTCAGTCCCGGCAGGGCTATCATGGTATCCCGCCCCCATTCACCGAACCAGGGATAGCCGGCAATTACGGAACTTTCCCCTTTGTCGTTTGTGACGATGAACTGTTCCGCCCGGTGGGCCAGAATCTCCAGGGCCGGCGGTCCCCCGGTGAACCGGGTCCGGCGGGCCTGACGGCGTTTTACTTCCTGCTGCCAGAGGGCTTCCACCCCGGAGACTTGTCCCGGCCCCGACGGGAGCCCCGCCGAAAGATACACCTCTTCCCCCGGCTTGAGATCTAAGAAAAACAGACCCGGAACAAAACGGTCTTCCTGATAATCAAAACCCCTCTCCAGTTCCTTGGGATAGGAGATGCCCTTGTCCCAGAACGGTTTGTACTGGAAAGAGTAGGGTTGGGAAAATCTGAATTCCAGGGGGGACAGGCCGGGATAGAGGGTGATCTCCAGGTTTTCCGGGCGGCTTCGAAAGGAAGGACTGATGGCGGGGTTTTCGAAGGTGAGCTGGTGAACATCCCGGTAGGATAAAAGCGGTTTGAGCCGCAGGGTCAGAGGCTCGGAGCCTTCGGAAAGCCGGTATTTCATCAGGACCACCGCCTCCCCCTGGACCATGAGAAGTTCTTCTTCAATACCGAACCCCGGCCCTTCCCAACGCCATCGGGGATGAGGGAAGGGGGAAAATTCCTTCAGGTACTGGTAGCCCCCGGGGTGTTCGGTCTTACCGTAGATGTTGGAACCCAGATAAAACTCCCCCTCCGGCAGAACCGGTTCCGGCTCGAGACCGGAAAGGAGCAGAAAACGGCCCTGTTTCCCCGGCAGGGGCTGGACCAGCAGGCCGTGATACTTCCGGGTGGGGCAGCGGGGGATGGTTGAGGCGGCGTAGCCTCCGAGTCCATTGGTTTCGAGCCATTCCCGGCCCAGGGCTTTGTCGAGCTTCTCGGGGAGGTTTTCCCCGGGTGTAAAAAACTGGTTTCGTTCCAGACCCATCCTAGTCTCCTTGACGGTAAAATACCACTCCGCACCGGGAAGGTAAATAGAGTTTAAGGGTGTCTCCCGGAGGATTAACCTTAAAGGTCATATGGGGCTCCATCCGGCCGTGTCCGCAGAAGGCGGGGTCGTCGGAGTGGAGAACCTGGCGGTATTCTCCCGGTGGCACCCCGAAGGGCCGGTCGGTGTAGCTCTCGGTGCTGTTGAGATTAATGAAAAAGTAAAAGCCGCCCCGGCGGTAGGAAAGAATCTGGTCGGCCACGTGAAAAACCGGGTCCGTTGCCCAGGGATCGGTGAGGCATGAAGAACACCGGGTCAAAAGAGCCTGATCGAAGGCTCCCAGTCCATGGTAACGAAGTCCCGGATTATCCGCCAGGCTCCACTGACGCCGGGCGTAGTGATGGCTCCAGCCGTTGCCCTCCCGGGGAAAATCGATCCACTCGGGATGGCCGAATTCGTTGCCCATGAAGGTCATATAACCGCTTCCGCCCAGGCTGAAGGTAAGAAGCCGAATCAGCTTATGCAGGGCCACCCCCCGGTCCGCCAAGGGACTGGCGGAGAAAATCCCCATCTGGTCGTACATGGCGGCATCCATGAGCCGGAAGATGATGGTTTTATCTCCCACCAGGGCCTGGTCATGGCTCTCGGCGTAGGCGATGGTGCCTTCATGGGCCCGGCGGTTGGTCAGGGTTTCCCATATCCTCTCCACATGCCATTCTTCATCCCTCTGTTCCTTGATGGTTTTTATCCAGAAATCCGGAATTCCCATGGCCAGACGGTAGTCGAACCCGGTACCGCCCTGGCGGTAGGGCATGGCGATACCGGGCAGGCCGCTCATGTCTTCGGCGATGGTGATGGCTTCGGGATGAATTCCATGAATCAGATCGTTGGCCAGAACCAGGTAGTCCAGGGCATCTTCTTCGACGTTAGGCCCGAAGTATTTTTCATAGTTATCGAAGGAAGCCCCCAGGCCGTGGTCCTTGTAGAGCATGGAGGTGACTCCGTCGAACCGGAAGCCGTCAATATTGTATTCGGTAAGCCAGTAGGCGCAGGAAGAGAGGAGAAAATGGATCACCTGATCCTTGCCGTAGTCGAAACAGCGGGAATCCCACGCCGGGTGGTACCCCCGGTCTCCGGGGTAAAAGTAGAGATCTTCGCTGCCGTCCTGACGGCTTAAGCCCTCCTCTTCGTTGCGGACGCTGTGGGAGTGAACCAGATCCATAATCACGGCGATACCCCGGCGGTGACAGTCGTCCACCAGGGCTTTGAATTCTTCGGGGGTACCGAACCGTGAGGAAAGGGCAAAAAAGCTGGAAACCTGATATCCGAATGAACCGTAGTAGGGGTGTTCCATCAGGGCCATGAGCTGCAGGGCGTTGTATCCCCCCGCCTCCACCCGGGGCAGGACCTCCCGGCGGAATTCCTCGAAGGTTCCCACCTTGCCCTCTTCCTGGGCCATACCGATGTGGGATTCGTAGATGAGCAGCGGTTCGGGCCGGGAGGGCCGGGGGTGTTCCCACGTAAAGGTCTCTGGAGGGGCCCAAACCTGGGCGGCGAAAAGATGGGTGTTTTTATCCTGCACCACCCGGCGGGCGTAGGCGGGGATGCGGATTCCTTCGCCGCCGTCCCAACGAACCAGCATTTTATACAGATCTCCATGATTCAGGGATTCCGGGGGCAGCCGAAGCTCCCACTCGCCCGGGGCTTCGGAGGGGCGGAGCCGGAACTCTTCCCGGGGCTCCCATCGGGAAAAGTCACCGATGAGAAAAATTTCCCGGGCCCCGGGGGCCCATTCCCGGAAGATCCACTCCTGTTCCCGGCGGAGACCAAAATGGTGGTGTCCCACGGCGAAATCGGCCAGGGTTTTCCCCGCTTTAAGACCCTTTTCCCCGCCGCAAAAACGCTCTTTTTTCTGCTCCGCCCGGCGGCGGCGTTCTTCAATCACCTTCCTATAGGGTTCCAAATACGGATCGTTTTTCAAAATGGCAAGTTTCAAGGTCTCCTCCTAATTAAAACCCGGCGTTAGCCGCGAGCCATGGATGGTGAGGAGGTCTTTTACCATTCCTCCCCCATGCGGGACCGGTGGGCCGTTCCGGGTATCAGCGAACGCGGCGGGAAAAGGGCTTTATCTTTATGTCGATGGCATCGACGGGGCAGATTTCATGGCAGCAATAGCAACGGATGCAGGCTGTATAGTCGATCACCACCCGGCGGGCCGTGCCTCGTCCCCGGAATTCCAGGGCATCGGCGGGGCAGATCTTGATACAGTCCCCGCATTTGATGCATTTCTCCTTCAAGAAGACCGGCCGCGGTTCCAGGGCCTGCCGGAGGGGCCGGAGAAGTTTTCCGCCGGCGAAATCGAGAAGCTGATTCTCCGACTTCTTGATGGGGATTTTTTTATAGTCCCGGATGACCAGTTTTGCCGGATCTTCCCCCAGGGTTTCAATCTCGGAAAAATCGGTAAGCCAAATTTTACGGCTCAGGGCTTCGGTGTGGATCGGCAAATCCCGGTCCGGGTACCCGACGATACGGCCGGCGGTGACATCCAGGGCCAGCAGATTGGAAGAGGCCAGTACCAGCCCCACCTGCCGGGGATAGCCGCCGGCGGGACCTGGTCCCTCCATCCCTACAATGGCATCCATGAAGGCATAATGGGCCTTCACCGCCGAGGCGAGGTCGACGATCATGGAAGCGAATCCGCCCCGGCTGGGGTGACGCAGGTGGTAAGGACTCTTAAGAAGGTTCGGGACCAAGCCGAAGAGATTCTTCAAAGAGCCGGTGAAGTACAGGAGCTGGTGGGGCTTCAGTTTATGCAGGCTGATGATGCGGTCTACCT
>CAYYNJ010000035.1:0-14589 GCA_964472775.1 uncultured Spirochaetaceae bacterium | reverse complement strand
AGGTAAAACCGGTGAGGTAGACGGAACTGTTATTTGCAGCAATGCAGAAGTTCAGCCAGTATACAAAACCGTGCCTATCTCGGCAAATTTCCGGGAAAATCCCCTTATACTGGTACGGAGGAGAAAACCGCTCTTTGCGGCTATTGGGGGTGGTGTGGCATTGCCCAAAGTATATAAAAAATACTATATTGGAAAAAATTCCCCGGGTGCTCCGGTCAAACAAGGATGGAACATGGCAAGACTCTCCTTCATGAAAAATCGAAAAACAATACAAGTTATGGCGGCCCTGGGATTTCTGGCCTTGTACCATTACTTTCAGCTGGATCTTCTCACCATCTTCATCGCCGGATCGGTTCTGGGGATTCTCTTCGGCAAGGTTTTCTGCCGCTGGGTCTGCCCCATCGGGTTTTTCATGGAAATCCTCTTCCGGGGCGATTCCGGGAGCCGGGCCCGGCAAATGTATCAGTACCACAAGGTGGGCTGTCCCATCGCCTGGGTTTCGGGGTTTCTCAATAAGTACAGCCTCTTCAAGATTAAACGGGACAAGGATAGCTGCACCTCCTGCGGCCTCTGCGACAAGAGTTGCTACATCGCCTCCCTGAATTCCGATTTCAGCCTCCACCGCAAGAACAAGGAGTTTCCCGGTTACAGCTTCAACTGCTCCAAATGCATGGAGTGCGTCACCGCCTGCCCTCAAGGCAGCCTGACATTTGGGCTTTAAACCGCACGTTGACTTAACCCCGGGAAAAAATTAAACTGGCGGCTATGGAAAACAAGCGACTTATCACATCCGCCCTGCCTTATGTTAATAACGTTCCCCATTTAGGGAATTTGATCCAGGTTCTGTCCGCCGATGTTTTTGCCCGGTTCTGCCGGAGCCGGGGATACGAGACCCTCTACGTCTGCGGAACCGATGAATACGGTACCGCCACGGAAACCAGAGCCCTGGAGGAGGGGATTACCCCCCGGGAACTCTGCGACCGGTATTTTACCATCCATGATGAAATTTATAAGTGGTTCAACATATCCTTCGATAAATTCGGCCGGACCTCCACCCCGGAGCATACCGCCGTCACCCAGGCGATTTTCGCAGGCTTAGACAAGGCGGGATTCATTAAAGAAAAGAGTGAAACCCAGCTCTACTGCGCCAGCTGTTCCCGGTTTCTGGCGGACCGTTACGTCCGGGGAACCTGTCCTTCCTGCGGGTACAATGAAGCCCGGGGTGATCAGTGTGAGGATTGCGGTAAACTTTTAGACCCTTCCGATTTGGTGGATCCCCGGTGCGGCACCTGCGGGGCCTCCCCGGAACCCCGGGACACAAAACACCTCTACATCGATCTGCCCGCCATCCTTCCGAAGCTGGAAGCCTGGATGGACAAGGCTTCGGTGGAGGGTTTTTGGGCCCGCAACGCCGTACAGATGACCAAAAGCTGGATCCGCGACGGCCTTCACGAGCGGGCCATCACCCGGGACCTGAAGTGGGGCATCCCGGTTCCGAAAAAAGGTTATGAGGACAAGGTTTTCTACGTCTGGTTTGACGCTCCCATCGGCTACATCTCCATCACCGCCACCCTGATGGATCAGTGGGAAAAATGGTGGAAGAACCCCGGAGAGGTGAAGCTCTTCCAGTTTATCGGCAAGGACAACATCCCCTTTCATACGGTGATTTTCCCCTCCAGCCTCCTGGGCAGCGGGGAAGAATGGACCATGCTTCACCACATGTCCTCTTCGGAATACCTGAACTACGAAAATACCAAGTTTTCCAAATCCAAGGGGGTGGGGGTTTTCGGCACCGACGTGTTGGAGACGGGGATTCCCGCCGATGTCTGGCGGTTCTACATCTTCTACAACCGGCCGGAAAAGTCGGATACCCAGTTTCTCTGGAAGGATTTTCAGGAAAAGGTGAACTCGGAACTGATCGGAAACCTGGCCAATCTGGTGAACCGTTCCTTCACCTTCCTGAGCAAGAACTACAACGGCGAAGTCCCCTCCTGCGAAGGGGATCCGGCATTCAACGCCATGATCCAACCCTATTTTCAGGAGATCACCGAGCATCTGGAAAGGGCGGAGCTGCGTGACGGCTTCCGCAAGGCCTTCCTGCTTTCCTCCCTGGGAAATAAGGCCTTCCAGGAGGCGGAACCGTGGAAGGTGATTAAAACCGATCCCGCCGCGGCGGCGCCGCTGCTGAAGGATTTAATCTACCTGGTCCGGGATCTGGCCATCCTGGTGAGTCCCTACATCCCCGGGACCTCCGAGAGGATTGCTTCGTTCCTGGGGAATCCCGATATGGCCTGGGCCTCCCTGGGGCGCCGGGACGACCTGACCCGCATCTCACCGCCGGAGATTCTCTTTAAAAGGCTGGAAGACGATGTGGTGGAGGCGTTCCGGATCAAATTCTCGGGGACCCAGACGGAACGGAAGGAAAAGGCCGACAGTGAAGCGGCGGCAGCTTCCGCCGCGCAAACCGCCGCCGCCGAGAAGAGCCTGGAAGACCGCTTCCGGGAGTCGGTGGACCTTCGGGTGGCCAAAATTACCGCCATCGAGCGCCACCCCGAGGCGGAGAAACTCTATATCGAAACCCTTGATGCGGGCGAAGCGGAACCCCGGCAGATTGTCTCGGGCCTGGTGCCGTACTATAAAGAGGAAGAGCTGCTGGGGCATAACATCATCCTGGTGTCCAACCTGAAACCGGCGAAACTACGGGGGGTAAAGAGCATGGGAATGCTCCTGGCCGCCGACGGCCCCGATGCCGAGGGTTCCCCCTGTGTGGACGTTCTGTTCGCCGACCACGCCGAACCGGGGACCCGGGTGGTGCTGGAGGGTGATCAACCGGAACACTACGGCGAGGCGGGCAGCCTGAAGGTGGACCGGTTCTTTGAGATACCCCTGAAGGTGGAGGCCGGTACGGTGAGGGTGGGGCAGACCCCCCTGACGGTGGCCGGTCAACCCCTGAGGGCCGCCAAGGTTACCTCCGGGGAAGTGGGATAGGTGGCCTTCCGGTTGACTGAAACGGCGGATCCCCGGGGGGACCGCCGTTTTTATCATCACGACGTTCTTCTGCAGACACCGTTTTGGGGAGAAATGAAGGGATCCTTCGGATGGAAGGACCGTTACTTTCTCATCAACGAAACCGGTCCCCTGCTGGTGCTGACCCGGCCCCTGGGGGGCGGTTTTCATCTGGCTTATGTGCCCTGGGGCCCCGGGACGGCGGTTGAGGCCGGCGACTGGGCGGCCTTGGAAGAGATGGCCCGGGCGCTGCGGCCCCTGATTCCGGAGAAGCTGCTGTTTCTTAGGTTTGACCCCCCCTGGGCGGTGAGCCGGGAGGAACAGGGTAGCAGGGAACCCCGTAACGGCTTCCGCCGGGCCTCCCTGGATATTCAGCCTCCCAGCACGGTGATTTTAGATATCACCCCCGGGGAAGAGGAAATCCTGGAGGCCATGAAGAAAAAGACCCGGTACAACATCAGGCTTTCGGAGAAGAAGGGCGTCACGGTGCGGCGGGGCGGGGGCGAAGACCTCTCCCGCTGGTACGAAATCTACGAAGAAACCGCCTTGCGGGACCGCATCGCCCTTCACGGGGAGGCATATTACCGCACCCTCTTTAACCTGGCCGGTGACGGCGGGACCGGACGGCCGGATCTGCGTCTGTATTTGGCAGAAATTGAGGGAAAAGTGGAGGCGGGAATAGTGGTGTCCCACCAGGGAAGCCGGGCCACCTACCTCTACGGGGCATCTTCGAACAACCACCGCAACGCCATGCCCGCCTACGCCCTGCAGTGGAGGGCCATCAGAGAGGCCCGGCAGGCGGGCTGTACCGAATACGATTTGTATGGAATTCCCCCCGAAGAGGATCCCGATCATCCCATGGCGGGGCTCTACCGGTTCAAAACCGGCTTCGGCGGTTCGATTGTCCACCGCCCCGGTTCCTGGGACCTGCCCTTTCATCCGGCGGTTTACCGTCTCTTCCGGCTGGCCGAAGCGGGGCGGGGCTGGTACTACCGGAGCTTCCGGAAAAGATAAGGCCGCCGAAGGGCGGTTTCCCGAAGTACCCCAGGGGCTTTTGCTCTCCCCGCCCTCTACAACCCCTTCACCAGATCCACAAACTGCCGTCCCCGGTCGAACTCATTGAGAAACATCCCGAAGGAGGCGCACCCCGGAGAGAGGAGTACCACCGGTTCCTTTCCGGTACGGTTTTTCAGCTCCCGGGCGGCGGTGACGGCACGGTCGAAAGCTTCTTTTAGGGAGCCGTAAGGCCCCTGGAAGGGGATCTGCTGGGCTTTAAGCTCCTTCTGGAACTTGGGCAAGGCGGTACCCTCCAGTAGGCAGACCGCCGCAGGCAGGCTTAGGGCGGGCCGGAGGGGGGCGAAATCCAGGTTCTTATCGGTTCCGCCGGTGATGAGCACCACCGGGGCGGAAAAACTTCCCAGGGCCGCCGCTACCGCATCGGGGATGGTGGCGGCGGAATCGTTATAGAATCGGATGCCCTCCCAGGTTCGTACCAGTTCCAGCCGGTGGCCGATACCGTGAAAGTCCGTCAGGGCTTCCCGGATACTCTGCGGGTCTTGGCCGAAAAGGCGGGCCATGGCGGCGGCTACCAGGCAGTTGAGCCGGTTGTGTTCTCCCGGCAGAGGAAGGTCTTCCGGGAGAAGCTCTTCCCATATCCGCCGCCGGCGGAGTCCTCCCCCTGCGCCGGGGGAGAGAAATATTCCGTCTTCCTCTTCCGGCAGGGGCCGGGTGGAAAAGAATAAGGCCGTGCCGGGGGTTTCGGCGGCGAAGGACCGGCCGTAGAGGTCGTCCCGGAAGCAGAGGGTTAACTGATCGGGGTTCTGATGAAGAAAGATTTCTTTTTTATCCGCCACGTAGGCTTCCATGCCCCCGTACCGGTCCTGGTGATCCTTGAGAATGTTGGTGATGGCGCAGATTTGGGGCTTTAGCACCCCCATGCCCCGCATATCCGCCAGCTGCCAGCTGGAGAGCTCCAGCACCACCGGGTCTTGGCGACGGTTCCACTCTTCGGCGGTAAAGCCGTCCAAAAAGGTTAGGGGCGAGACGGTGATGTTGCCGCCCAGGGCGGCGTGGGGATACCGGGTCTTCAGGATGTGGTGGAGGGCGCTGGTGGTGGTGGACTTTCCCTTGCTGCCGGTTACGGCCAGCACAGGCCGGCGGTTGAGTCTAAGAAAAAGGGAAATATCGGTTTCCACCCTCCGTGCCGCCTGAAGAAACGGATTATCCGGGGGTACGGCGGGGTTCTTGATGACCAGGTCGGCTTGGGCGAAATCTTCCACCCGGTGTTTCCCCAGGATGTACTCGATGGGAAGGTCTTTCAGGGCCTCCAGGGAGGGGGCTAGAATCTCGGGGGAGCGCAGATCGGTGACGGTAACCCGGGCTCCCCGGGATGAAAGAAAACGGGCGGTGGCGGTGCCGCCGCCGTGGAGGCCCAACCCCATGACCAGGACATTCATTTTCTCCAGGGAGCTTTCAGTGATACTCAATCCGGAACTCCTTCATGTCAAAACTGTTCAAAAATGGAGTTACTTTAAGGGTTTTCCAAGGCTCTGTCCATGCGGGGGGAACCTCTTTTTTCATTTGAAGAAAGAGGGGCAGTTCCGGCTGAAAGTCTTCTTTTTTCAAGGCCTCCAGGATGGTGTCGAGCCGGGGAAGAAGAAATTGATAGGCCCTGACCAGCCGGGGCAGATGGGTCCTGCGACCCTCCACCGAAAGATCCAGGGGGGAATGGCAGATGGTTTTGTATTTGCAGGTAAAGGGATAGTAGGGGTAAGACCTTTTGCCCAGGGGCAGAAAAAGTTTGGTAAAGAACTTTGTCAGCTCTATGTCGATCCAGATGCCCTGGACATGATACCCCTTGCCCCGCTGGCCTATCCAGGTCTGAGAGATGGTTTGATGGATCATCAGGGCGGGATGGGGTGCTTCCAGGTTGATGGAATTCAAGGGTATAAAGTCGGCTTCCACAAAGAGCTTGTTGGTAGAGAACTCGGGGGTCTTATCATTGGTCCCCGGGGTAAGAATGGTGCCCTGGTTGGAGCGGTACATCAAATCAAGCCGGAGAAGGTAGAGGTAGTTCTTTTCCTGTACCCGGTATATCTGGAAAAAAGAGGGACGCAGCACTTCGGAGGGGTCAAAAAAATAGGAAAGTCCCTCAAACACCTGGGGAACCAAGGGTACCACCTGGCTCAGCAACTGGTTGAGAAGTTTCATATAACCCGCCGGCGGGGTGGTAATCTCCACATCGTGGTGGATGGGTATGGAGGGAACTGTAAAAGGCTGTTCCAGTTCCAGAAAGAACTCTTCACTTTGGTTGAACCGCAGCCCCACATTCCTAGGGCCGGAGGATGTTAAATAGGGGGTAATCAGGTTGGGATCTCGGGCGTACACATTTATCAAGTTAGGCGCTTTTTCCATATTCCCCTACTATAGACTAGTCGATTACCCTTTTCAACTTAAAAACATCGGCCCGGCTATTGACGAGATCAGCCTGGTTCGGCATAATCGGTGTTACTTTAGTTAGTGTATTTGGCCCCTTCAGGCCAAGTGATAATACATGATAGGAGCGGAACATTGCCCTGCGGAAGAAAGAAAAAGCGGCATAAAATTGCTACCCACAAGAGAAAGAAGAAACTGAGAAAAAATCGGCATAAGAAGAAATAGTTTCCGTGGATATTTGGATAGTTAGATGCTTGAAAGCATAAACTCTCCCGATGATCTTAAGGAACTTTCATCGGATGTTCTCCCCCAGCTGGCCCAGGAGATAAGGCAACGGATTATTTCCGTTGTCCGCCGGCAGGGGGGGCATCTTGCCTCCAATTTGGGGGTGGTGGAGCTTACCATAGCCCTCCACCGGGTGTTTTCCTCTCCCAGGGATAAGATCGTCTGGGATGTGGGACACCAGTGTTATGCCCATAAAATCCTGACAGGCAGAAATTCTCAGTTCGATACCCTCCGCGAGAAGGGCGGTATGAGCGGTTTTCCCAAGCGATCGGAGAGTGAGCACGATGTGGCCGAAACCGGCCACTCCGCCACATCTCCCAGTATCGCCTTGGGACTTATACTAGGCCAGGAGCTGCAGGGTGTGGAAGGCAAGGTCATCGCCGTCATCGGCGATGGATCCCTCACCGGCGGCATGGCCTACGAAGCCTTGAACCACGCCGGAGATCTTCAGAAGCCCCTCATACTCATCCTTAATGACAATAGGATGTCCATCAGTCCCAACGTAGGAGCCCTCTCCCGGGGCCGGTTCAGCCGGTTCGGACGGATCTCCGAGACCATCAGCCGGATCACCCTGGCTCCCTGGTACCGCAAATTCCGGGACTGGGTCGATAAAGAGCTTCTCGGCATCCCTCTGATCGGCGGCTGGCTGTTGGAAGCGGTCCTCCGATGGAAGCGGGGAGTCAAGGCTTCCATCCTCAACGAAAACATCTTCACCGACCTGGGCTTTGAGTATGTGGGACCCGTGGACGGACACAGCATCAATAGGCTGGTTAAAACCTTTACCAAGGCCAGGGACTTAAAGAGGCCCGTGGTTATTCATGTTCTTACCCGCAAGGGGCAGGGGAATCCCGAAGCCGAGGGGAATCCCACCAAGTATCACGGTGTCTCTCCCTATGTGGAGGTCGACGGCAAGGTGGAGCCCAAACAGAGCCTGAGTTTTACCGAGGCGTTTTCCCGGGCCCTGGTGAAGGCCGCCGAGAAGGATCAAAGGATCACCGCCCTGACCGCCGCCATGGCGGAAGGAACCGGGCTGAGTCCCTTTCGGACCTTCTTCCCCCGGCGGTTTTTTGATGTGGGAATTGCGGAACAGCATCTGCTCACTCTTGCGGCGGGTATGGCCGAGACAGGATCCCGGCCCGTGGCGGCCCTCTATTCCACCTTCTTCCAACGGGCCTTGGATCAGTTTATCCACGATATCGCCCAGCCCTCCCTTCCCGTGGTCATCGCCCTGGACCGGGCGGGATTGGTGGGAGGCGACGGGGAGACCCACCAGGGGGCCTTTGATATTCCTCTGGTTCTATCTATCCCCGGGGTGACCCTTCTATCACCGGGCTGTATTGAAGAGATGGAGATGATGCTCGATTACGCCCTTTCTCAAAAGTCTCCCGTGGTAATCCGGTATCCCAAGGGGGAATGCCCTGTGGGCACCGGCTCCCTGACGGAGCCAATGGTCAGAGGAAGAGGGGTAATGGTCCGGCAAACCGGAGCCGCGGTCTTGCTGATCACCGACGGCAACCTGCTCTCCCAAGGTATCCAAGCGGTATCCGTCCTGTCCGAGCAGGGACGTTCGGTGGATCTTTTAAACCTGAGATTCCTCAAACCCTTAGATCAAGCGTACCTCATGGAGGTTTTATCCCGGTACGATCAGGTCTTTCTCTATGAGGACGGGGCCCGTCTTGGCGGGGTGGGCAGCAGGATCGCCGACATGATCGCCACCGCTTTTCTTCCCGTGCATTTTCAGCATTACGGTATTCCCGACGAGTTCATTCCCCACGGCACCCGGGCCGAAGTCCTGACCCTCTGCGGATTGGATGCGGAGGCCATGGTTAAGGAAATGGTAAGGGTGGGGGATTCTAAGTCGGTTTTTTAGCAGAAGCGTTTCTTTGTGTTTCCCCTTCCTCATCTCCCTCAAATATTTATTTATTTGACCGGCCCCTTCTTGACAGCCGGATCGAGAGAGACCTACTATATCAGGGAAAAACCATCCAGGAGGAAGGAATTAATGGCATATTCCATTAACGACGAGTGTATCAACTGCGGAGCTTGCGAACCCGAATGTCCCGTTGAAGCGATCAGCGAAAAGGGTGATGTCCGGGTTATTGATCCCGAACTCTGCACCAGCTGCGGAGCCTGTGCCGAAGTGTGTCCCGTGGACGCCATCGACGCCGACTAATTAGCCGTCGAAAAACGGGAGGTTCCGGTCAAGACGGATCTTGATCCTCTTACTCCGGATCCTCCTCTTCTTTAAGTAAAAACTCAAACTCCTGAGTAGAAATCAATTCCACATCGACGTTCTCTTCGTCCTGCGCCTCCAGGGTGCCGCTTAGCTGGATAACCTGGTTCTCGTGAAGCGCCGTCAGGGATGCCCCTTCGGGGTTTTCCAGGTACCCTTGCTCTATCATGGCGGGGAGAAGCCGGAGGAACCTTTGATTAGCCAGCATCAGTACCCGCAGATTTTCCTGCCGTTTCAGGGTGTGGGGGGATTCATCCAGCTGGGTCCTGACCTTCTCGAGGGATTTACTGATAAATTGGGCATCCTTAAGAAACCGGTCGGCGAACAGGGCGGGATCCAAGGCCAAATTCAAACCTTTTTCTAAGAGTTTGGTCCGCTCGGTAATAAAAAAGACATTATCTTCATAGTCGATCATTTTAGTCATCAGGGTTCCCTCTAGGACAAAGGTCGATTTTTCAGGGACAAAACCGTCTCCGGTGCCTCTTTACGATGATCGGCTTACCAGGGTGACGACTTGACAGGCAATCGACGGCCATGGTACTTTAGGTCGACCTCTTTATCCGTCCCCACCGGGGCGGATCATTAAGTCCAAAAGGAGGAAACATGCGTAACTACGAAGCTGTTTTTATTTTCAGACCTGAAGAGGATGTGTACAAGAAAGGTCTGGAGCTTATGAGGGAAGAGTTGAAGAAGGCGGAAGCCGTAATCTCCAAAGAGGAAGATCTCGGTGTCCGCGAACTCGCCTATCCTATCAAAAAAGAAGCTAACGGTCACTACCACTGTTTCTACATCGAAGGAAAGCCCGAATCTATTGCCGGTCTTGACCGACAGGTGCGGCTGACAAAAGAAGTTCTGAAGCACCTTTTCGTACGTCAGGATAATTAATTTCAAAGGGAGCAGTAGATGGCCAACGACATTAACCAGGTAATACTTGTAGGAAGACTCACCAGAGACGCGGAACTGCGCTATTCCGGCGGCGGTATGGCGGTGTGTAAGTTTTCCTTGGCTGTGAACCGAAGAAAGAGGTCCGGTGAGCAGTGGGTTGACGAAGCAAACTTTTTTGATGTGGCGTATTTTGGTAAGGCCGCCGAAGCGGTGAACCAGTACCTTCAGAAGGGTAAGCAGGTGGCTGTCCAGGGAGAGCTCCGGCAGAATCGATGGGAACAGGACGGGCAACCCCGTAGCAAGGTAGAGATTGCCGCCAACAATGTCCAGCTTTTAGGCGGGGCAGGCGGTTCCGGTGGATCCGGAGGATCCGGTGGCAACTACCAGCAGCGGGGAGGTCAGCAGGGCGGCGGGAATTACGGTTCCTTCAACAGCCCCGCTCCCCAGGAGAGTTCTGCTCCATCCGTTGATTTTGAAGACGACATACCATTCTAATTGAGGAGAAACTGATGTCTGCGGACGAATATCAAGAAAGAAACGACGCCCCTCGGGGCGATGGCGCCGGCGGGTCCATGAGACGTGACGGTGGAGATAGCCGCGGTGACCGCGGCGGAGACAGGGGCGATCGCGGCGGCATGAGAGGCCGGGGCGGAAAGACTTTTTTTCGCCGGAAGGTGTGTAAGTTCTGCGTGCAGAACCTCACCGTGGATTATAAAAACCCCGAATCTCTGAGAAGGTTCATCACCGAACGGGGAAAAATTCTTCCCAGAAGAATTACCGGTACCTGTGCCAAACACCAGAGGGCCCTCTCTCAGGAGATCAAGCGCAGCCGGGTACTGGCTTTCCTTCCCTACGTAAAGAGATAACCATCGACGGTTTAAACCGGGGGAAAGGTTTGCTGAGTACGATCTGGGAGAACCGCTACGGCAGGTTTGCTCTGCTCTGCGGGGCCGCATTGGCCTTGGCGCAGCTGCAGATGTTCTTTTTCCTGTTTGTGGTTCCTCTGCATCTGCTCTACCGCGTCCAGGGACGACGGTCCTTTTCTCTGGGAGCTCTGATCACCACCGCCGCCCTGGCGGGATTACTGCTGGCGGAGCTGTCGGCGTTGGAAGAACAAGAGCTGTTTCGGCTTTTTATGCTGGTTCAAGCGGCGGTACCTGTGATGCTGCTGACCGGAGTCTACATGATGCTGGACCGGGAAACCTTCCGTTTTAACGGGGTCTACCGGTTTCTGCTGGCCCTGTTGGTGGTGGGCATCATCGGCTTTCTGGTTTTTCCCAGGGTTTTTAATAATGAAACCTTGGCCCAATTGATTCAAAGTCAGTGGGAGCAGATGGGACGGTTGTTCACCGCCGGTAACCAGGTGGAAGGGGGCATGGAGGACGCCCTGATTCAGGAGTTCTTCCGGTCTCCCGAACTATGGACGGAGATGACGGACCTCTTTTTGAGGACCTGGTTGGTGGGATTTGCGGGAATCATCCTCTTCTGCTGGAGGTTGGGTGAGCGGTTCTGGTACACCCTGAGGCTGCGCTCGGCGCTGGTTCGGGGTGAAGATATAACGGCCCTTAAGCCCCCGGGGCTTCTGGTCGATTTTCGGGTACCCCAGAGTCTGCTTTGGCCCTTTCTTCTGGTTTGGGCGGTGATCCTCTTTCTTCACCTTTTTCCGGTGCCCCTTCTGCGGTATCCTTTCTGGAATATCGGCCTGGTGCTGCTGTTCCTCTACGGCCTGCAGGGAATAGGGCTGATTCAGTACTTGGCGGATCGGCGGGGATTGCCCCGGGCGATGAAGTTCTTTGGACTGATGCTTATTCTGGCCCTCTTTATGAGGCCGGGATGGAACAGTATTGTTATTATCGGGATCCCGGCGTTCGGACTATCCGAATACTGGGTTCACTACAGAAAACTGAGATAGGAGTTTAGAGACGTGAAAGTAATACTAAACCAGGATGTACATAATCTGGGAGAAGAAGGAGATGTGCGGGAAGTAGCCCCCGGTTACGCCCGGAACTATCTGATCCCCCACGGTTTGGCTGTTCTCAATACCAAGGGTAACCTGGCTCTCTTTGAAAGCCGGCGCGCCGCCATTGAGAAACGCAAGGAAGAGAAGCGGAAAGACGCCCTTTCTCTTAAACAGAGATTAGAAGGCTTGACCCTGACCATTGAAACCAGCTCCGGTGATACCGGACGGCTCTTCGGTTCGGTTACCAACGCCACCGTGGCTGATGAACTGGCTAAGCAAGGTTTTGAGATTGAGCGGAAGAGGATTGAACTCCCCGAACACGCCCTCAAAATGACCGGAACCTACAAGGTCAAGATTAAGCTTTACGACAACAATGTTTCGGAAGTAACCCTGGTAATCACCAGCCCCGAAGTGCGGCGGAAAGAAGAGGCTCTTAACAAAGCCACCGAAGCTCCCGCCCCCAAGGCGGCTCCTCAGGTAGAAGATGCTGTGGAAGAGGATTCCCAGGACGAAGCTGAGTTCAGTGAAGAGGCTTACGAAGCAGCCACCGCTGCTTACGAATCCGACGAAGAATAAAAAGGGCACAGCCTTAGATGATCCCGGCTTTGCTGAAGGATAAGGTGCCTCCCCACAATGACGAGCGGAGATGGCGACCCTCGGGGCGCTGCTTCTTGACTCGGAATCTTTGGGGACGGTACTTCAATTTCTCAGGGCCGGTGATTTCTATAAGTCCGCCAACGCTAAAATTTTCGAAGCCATCGTCGAACTTTCCAACGGCGGTGAACCCATCGACCTCATAACCCTGACTGATCAGCTCCGGTCTCAAGGACAGCTTGAGGGCTGCGGCGGAGCCGGTTACATCTCATCACTCACCTCGGTGGTGCCCACCAGCGCCAACGTGGAGTATTACGCTAAAATCGTACAGGACAGCAGCATCCGCCGCACCTTAAGCCGGGTGGCCCAGGAGATGGTGGCCAACGCCCACGATGATACCCAGGAAGCCCGGGTGATCATCGAGGAAGCGGAAAAGACCATCTTTGAGATAACCGACAAGCAGCAGACCAGCCGTTACAAAGGCGCCGATGAAATCATTTCCAAGACCATCGAGGCCATTGAAAAGCTCTACCACAACAAAGACAGTTATACGGGAGTACCCAGCGGATACGTGGATTTAGATACCCTGACCAACGGGTTTCAAAAATCAGAATTCATCGTCATCGGGGCCCGTCCTTCGGTGGGTAAGACCGCCTTCGCCCTCTCCATGGCCGCCAACATGGCGGTGAAAAGACAGATCCCCGTGGCCTTTTTTACCCTGGAGATGTCAGACCAGGCGCTGATGCAGCGTCTTCTGGCCAGTGAGGCCCGGATCAGGTCGGAAGCCCTCCGTTCGGGGATGCTCAGGCCCACCGATTTTGATGCCCTCACCGAGGCGGCCAGCCGCATCTACGAGGCTCCCCTCTACATCGATGACACCCCCAACATGAAATTGTTGGACCTGCGGGCTCAGGCCCGGAGGATGAGGTCCCGGGAGAAGGTGGAGGTCATCTTCATCGACTACATTGGTTTGATCGAACCGGAGAGCAAAAACAACGTTCCCCGGCACGAGCAGGTGGCGGAGATTTCCCGGTCCATAAAATCACTGGCCCGGGAACTGGAAGTTCCCATCATCTGTCTTTCCCAGGTGGGGCGCCAATCCGAAGGTAAACCGCCGTCCCTGGCGGACCTGAGGGAGTCGGGGTCCATCGAACAGGATGCCGATGTGGTACTCTTTCTGCACCGCGACAGGGAGCAGGATGCTTCCAGCATCGAGACCCAGCTGATTGTGGCTAAACAGCGTAACGGCCCCATCGGTACGGTTAATCTGGCCTTCTTAGCCAAATACACCCGTTTTGAATCGCTTACCAAAGGCGGAAACCGCTAAGCTGGTACTACTAAGGTGGAAATATCATGAATAAAATAAATACCCTTGTTTTCGACGTGGGGAATGTTCTGCTGGACTGGAACCCCGGTGCGCTGTACAAAAAAATACTCGGCCGGGATGACTATCATTCCCATCCTCTTAAACAGGTGATTGGAACGCCCCTCTGGGAGAAGATGGATCTGGGCCAGTTGAACATGACGAATCTGGGCTCTCTCCTGGCAGAAAGACATCCGGAAGAGGCGGACAGCATTAAGCTATTTTTTCACCAATTGGCCCATGTTCTTCCCGCAAAAGCGGGAGGATTTGAAAGTGCCCGGGAATACCAGCGCCGGGGCTACCGGATTCTTCTTCTCTCCAACTTCGGGAAAGATGCCTGGCAGACCGTGGTTAGCCGGTTTCCTCAGTTTGATATTTTTGAGGGGGGGATAATCTCCTGGAAGGTGGGCCTTATTAAACCCGACCCGGCGATTTATCAGAGGCTGATGGATGATTGGGGGGTGATCCCTGAAGAGAGCCTCTTTATTGACGATCTATCAAAAAATGTGGCCGCCGCGGAGGAACTGGGTTTTTCCGGGCTGCATCTGACCCCCGGGATGGATCTTTTTGAAGCTCTGGAAAACAAACTCGGCGACTCCAACTAAAAGGGTTGCCATCTTTCCACTCCCTTAACTATAATATAAGAAGTTAGGTTCTTAACCGGCGGGGCAGCAGCGCTGACCTGACTCGCGGCTAACGCCGGGTTTTTATAGGAGGAATGATAAAATACCTCCGTGTATTTTATCATTCTGGAGAAGATAAGCGTTGCTTATCTTCTCCTTATTCTCGTCATCCATGACTCGCGGCTAACGCCGGGTTTTTAGAGGA